>URQR01000094.1 GCA_900550065.1 uncultured Eubacteriales bacterium
GGAGTGGCTGTATACAAAAGGGTATTCCTGCTTTGGCGTGTCGCCGCAGGAGCGGCGCGCGCTGGCGCAGTTTGGGGCGTTTGTAAAGGAGTATAAAGCAGCAAGGTGATAAAACATGAAAAAACGAACCGATGGACGTTGGCTGAAAGTAAAAACCATAAATGGCAAAAAAGTATACTTTTATAGTACAGCCTCTACTGAACGTGCGGCTATTAAAGACATAGAAAAGCAAATGATGGAGTATGCCGAAAAAGACGAGAAAGGCAAAACCTTTCAAGAGGTCGCAGAAGAATGGAAAGAAGATTATCTCAACCGTGTTGAAGAATACAATTTTATAAAATGCGGTCAAGCGGCATATAAAAGAGCGATTTTGCAGTTAGGTTCACATTATATAAAAACCATAACTGCAAATGATATAGACATTTTTTTAAAAAGTTTGATTGCTAAGAAGTATTCGCAAAAAATATTGTCTGGTCAAAAAAGCATACTTAACATGATATTCAGCTATGCAATGCTTAATGGATATTGTAATACTAATCCTACACAAATTCTTACCCTACCGAAAGGTCTTCCAAAAGAAGCGCGTAAAATGCCCTCTACAGAAGAAATAAGAAAAATTGACCAGCAATATACTGGCTTTTCGTTTTTCCCTTATTTCTTGCTGTATACCGGCCTTAGAAAAAGTGAAGCATTGGCTGTTAGGTACGAAGATATTGACCGTAAAAACAAGACTATAACGATTAATAAAAAAATTATTTATAATGGGAATAACCCCGAATGCGTAAATAAGACTAAAACAGTTAGTGGAATACGAACAGTTCCAATATTGAATAGACTGTATAACAAAATACCAAATAAAAAATCTGGGTATTTGTTTGCAGACGAGCAAGGTAATCTTCCTAAACTAAAGAAGCTGCAAAAAGACTGGGATAACTGGTGTAAAGAAAACGGCTTTAAAGTAACCGCCCACCAGTTACGGCACGCATATGCTACTATGCTTTTTGAGGCCGGCATTGACGTAAAGGATGCACAGGAATTAATGGGGCATAGTGATATAAACCTAACAAGAAGTATTTATATGCATATTCGCAGCGAACGAAAAAAGGAAACAGTCAAAAAATTAAATGATTTTAGTTTTTAGTCAAAAATTAGTCATAATCCAGATTTACATTGATATTACTGGATTTTATTCGGGTTCGATTCCCGTTGCCCGCTCCAAACGAGTAAACCCTTGTGTACCAGCGAAAGCGTTGGCGCACAAGGGTTTTTGTTATGTTTTTGTGATGAACTCTACAATATTTTCGCTGCATATCTACCGGCGTATAAACGGGATTTGAATTTCTACCTTGCACTGGTTGTTTTCATTATCCCATTCAATATAACTTTCTATCGTAGGCAGCGGCGCAATCTCATAATTTAACTCAGGCAGCAATTGGTTTTTCACGTACCACCACGCATTGCCCAACACATCGTCCGAAATTTTACCTGATAGGTTATAAACCACCCATGACGCCTTTGGATATGTAAAACTTTCAAGCCCTTCCAAATCCGTTTCGTACGCAAGCCCGACCATATAATCGTTGCTGCCGTCCTCTCCAAAACCAAAACACAACCCCAAAAACGGCTTCCCTGTGCCCAGCGCCTCCATTTGCGCAATGCTTCCGTCCTTTCGCGCAATGTCCCACGTTCCGCCGCCATAAGGCGCAATCCGCCGTCTGCCCACGACTTTGAATCCTTCCTTTTCTGTAATAAAATAATTCATGATGTTCCCTCCCTCTAAAGTCAGCTTGACCGATAAGCGGGAAAAAGACTTTAAAACGGCATCTTCCCGCACACGGGAAGGCAAAACGCCATGAAAGCGGTGGAATGCCTTTGCAAAGCTATCAGGAGAGCTGTAGCCGTACTTGACCGCAACATCAATCACCCGACAGTTTGACGACACAAGCTCTGCACCCGCCATTGCAAGCCGGCGCGACCGGATATATTCGCCGACACTGTAGCCACACAAAATGCTAAAAATCCGCTGAAAGTCCGAGCTTGATACACATGCTCGCCGCGCAATCGCTTCGTAATCAAGCTCCTCCGTAAGATGGGCCTCAATGTAGTCCACCGCGTTCTGTATCCCGTTGATCAAATCCATTGCCGTCTTAATGCCTCCCTATCCGTTTCCTATTTTCAATTATATCAGCATCATCTTGAAGAGACCCGATTTTTTATACAGAAATTGTCTGGTTTTCCAGCCGCAGTCTGTGTCAGTTTTATCACTTTCCAAATGCAGCCTGATTTTGATTCGGACTGCTCCGCTTCCCAATCGCCGGGAACCGCCTCTCAATCGCCGCGAGAGAAATCTCTATGTCTTCATACGCCTCCGCCGCGCTAAAGCATCCCGCCGTCACCATATCACACGGACGAATCGTGTTCCACACAAAATTAAAGCCCACATACGGCGTACACCGCCCTGCTGCCATCGGTTTAATCGTCATGACCGGCTTTTTTGCGCTGTTTATAATCGACGCGACGGTCTCAATCTCCACCTGCATCATAAACCCCATCGGATTATAGATTTGGATATACGTCTGCACATCATAGTCATGCGCGTCGGAGTAAACCACCAGCTCCGGCATATGCGCCGACAGCCCCGGCACCATCCCCGCATCGCGAATCATTTTCGTATAGTCGTCAAGGCGCTTGATCTGCTCATTCTGCTTATCGACCAGCTTTTCTGCGCTGGAGTGATGAATCAGGCATAGCTGTGCGCCGGCGCGCGCGCTTTGATGGATTGCAGCCTGTGCCTCGCGCCGGCCGGCGGCAGAGTCTTCTACGTTTAAAATCGGCGTATCTACTAACTGCATCGTCCTTCCCGTCTTTTCCTGCGCGTAGTCAATTGCCTCCAAAAGCGTCGGCGACTGGCTGATTGGACCCATAATCGTGTCGATTCCATGCTCTAAAAATGCCTGTATCACAGAAAACTTCTGTTCCTTGCTGTTATGCCGTTCTAAAATCATCTTGTCCGCAGCCGGGCTTGTATGGCTCCACCCCATGAGCCAGTTTGTACCGATAATCATTCTCGACAGCGAAATACCTTCGACCTTTGTTCTCGGAAACATTGTTTTTTCCATGCCGCTCCCCCATTCATTTTTATCTTATATCAAACCGTAAGCTCCATCACATAATCGTCCATCACATAGCCGCCTCCGATATCCGCGACTTGCTCCTTTACCTTTTTGAATCCCTTTTTTTCATATACAGCAATCGTGTTTTCGTTGTGGCGGTTAACCGTCAGATAAATCGCGCCCAAATGCGACTTTTTACATTCCTGTTTCAAAAACTCAAAGGCGCTGCTCGCAATTCCTTGTCCGCGATACGCCTTTATGAGATATAATTTACTTAAAAATAATTTTTCTTTCTCGCGTACAAAGCCGGTATAGCCAACGCGGACACCCGCATCGCAAATAAAGTAGTATTCATACCCCTGCTCGCGCATTTGCTGCTCCATCGCATGGGCCGACTGAAACTTTTTAACCATATAATCAATCTGCTCATCCGTAAGGATACACGGAAAATATTCGTGCCAGATTTCCCTTGCTAATTTTGCCAAAGCGGCAATGTCCTCCTCCGTTGTAACCCGTTCAAATGTAGTATTCATTGATAAACTCCCTCACTTTTTTGTAAAATCATATCCAAACTGCCGCGCAAACGCCACGTCGCGGACGCGAAACGTCCGTCCGTCTAAGTACGATAAAATTCCGCCGTCCGTTGTAAAGCGAAATTCCACCTGATAAGCACAAAGCGCCTGATATGTTCGTCCCGCCCGCTTGTTATCCGCGTTTTTCCCGTACTTTCCGTCGCCGACAAGCGGATGGCCCAGATGCGCCAAATGGGCGCGAATCTGATGCGTCCGTCCGGTCACAAGGTCGACCTCGACCAGACTGACGCCGTCTTTATAGCCCAGCACTTGGTAACGAGTCACAATCGTCCTGCCGCCGGTCAGCGGCGTATCACAGACCGTCACCTGCTTTTTGTTCTCATCCTTGCGCAGATATGCGCGCGCCTCGCCGCTCGCTTTTGAAAATCGGCCAAAGGCAAGACATAGATAGGATTTTCTAATTTCCCTGTCCTTAATTTTCTGGTTCATGATGCGCAGCGTCTGCGCGTTCTTCGCCGCAATCACAATTCCTTCCGTATTGCGGTCAATTCTGTTGCAAAGCGCGGGCGCAAACGTGTTTTCCCGCTCCGGTAAGTACTCGCCCTTCTGGTACAAGTAGCTCTGTATCTGCGCAATGAGTGTGTTCGGCGTGTTCGACTCGTCGTCGTGCACGACGAGGCCGGCCGGTTTGTTAACAAGCAGGATATTCTCGTCCTCATAGACGATATTAAGCTTTGGCGTAACCGTCAAAAACGCCTGCTCCGGCGGCGGCGTTTCAAAAAACTCATCACGAATATAGAAACAAAGCTCGTCCCCCGCCTGTAATTGGTAGTTTTCCTTCACATGCTTTCCATTCGCGCGGACACATTTTTTACGGATATATTTATATAACAGGCTCTGCGGCATCGACAAAAAATATTTACTCATAAATTTATCGAGCCGCTGGCCCGCGTCATTTTCCCCGACCGTAACAGTCCTCACCATCTCACCTCTTTCAAACAAATCTAACGGCACAGCACATAGTACCGGCGCACAGCAAACTGAAGCGCAGGAACAAAGTTCTTGTGTTTAGTATAGCACAAAGGCGCAAAGATGAAAAGACCTGCTTGCAAAAAGAAACGCAAGCTGTTATGATAGAAAAAAGGAGGGATTGTATGAAAAAAAGAAGAAGCGGGCTGAAAGCTACTATTTGTATCGTTGTACTTTTGTTTTTAGTGGCAATTTTGGGAATAAAGCCGTTTTTATATTGGCAAAACGATACCATCGAGGTAACAAATTATACCGTTGTAAGCGACCGCCTCCCTGCCGGCTTCGACGGCTATAAAATTGTTCTGCTGTCCGACATACACGGCAAAGTCTTTGGCGAGGATAACGCCCCGCTCTACAAAGCGATTGAGGCGCAGCAGGCGGACATGCTCTGTATCGCCGGCGATCTGGTCGATGAGGGTGTAGCGGGCAGCCGTGAGGTTATTGAAAAATTGCTTAGGGATTGTGTTCTACCAAAACAGGTATACGCCGTGTCGGGCAATCACGATATGTGGACGCATGATTTTAAAGGCTTTGCACAAAAGCTAGAGCAGCAGTATCCAATTACATTTTTAGAAAACAAGTCGGTTGCAATCACAAAAGGCGATGACACAGTGTATCTTTATGGAATCAGCGACCCAAGCACATGGGAGGAAGAGAAAGCACTGCAAAGCGTGGCCTCGGCTGACCAGTCCTTAGAAAAGAGGGACGGCTACCACATTCTTTTATTTCATAGGGCAAATATGCTCGACTATTTCAACGATAAAGCATATGATTTAATTTTATCTGGGCATATGCACGGCGGGCAGGTTCGTCTCCCCTTTTTAGGCGGGCTCAAATCGCCGCACGGTGACTGGTTCCCGCGCTACAGCGGCGGCCGGTACAATGTGGAGAATAAGACCTATATTGTTAGCCGCGGCATTGGAAACGCCGTTCGGATTCCACGGCTGTTCAACCGGCCTGAGCTCGTCACCATTACATTAAAAGGTAAATAATGTGCCTGTCACAAAATGAAACGGACAGACACCAAAAGGCACACCAGCGCATATAATCTAATCATCCGGTTTTCTATTTAGGAGGGGAAACAGTATGTTTGGTATGCTTTTTGAGTACATAGCAAATTTATTTTGCCAATTTTTTTTATCGGGATATGTGGCGGGAAACTACGCCTTTCCAAAACCGCTCAGCGCACAGGAGGAGCGGGAATACCTGCGTCGCTGTAAAGCCGGGGACGAGGAAGCGCGCGGGATATTAATTGAACATAACCTCAGGCTCGTGGCGCATATTGTTAAAAAATATTCTCCAACCGCAGGCAACGACGCAGACGATTTGATTTCTATCGGGACAATCGGGCTGATTAAAGCGATTGACAGCTTTGATGATACGAAAAAAATCCGCTTGGCGACATACGCAGCGCGATGTATTCAAAATGAAATTCTAATGGTTATGCGCGCGGGCAAAAACCGTCAGCGCGAAACCTCTCTGCAAGACCCAATTGGCACAGACACTGAAGGTAATACAATCTCTCTGTTAAACGTGATTTACAGCGACGATGAGGACATTGACGACACGCTTGTGCTCAAATCGCAGGTAAAAAAATTGTACGAGGCAATTGAAAAAAAGCTTGCGCCTCGTGAAAAAAAAGTGCTGCAAATGCGCTATGGTCTCGGCGACGGCGAGCCGGTGACCCAGCGTGAAATCGCAAAAATGCTTAATATATCCCGTTCGTATGTATCAAGAATCGAAACAAAAGCGCTTGGAAAGCTAAAAAGTGAAATCGGCGACAAAGAGTGAGGCGATGAAAGCTGTTAATTGCAGCATCCTCCAGTAGTATTAATTAAAAAAACGGAAAAAACAAGAAAAATATAAAAGTTTTTCAATTATATCTTGCAAAAAATATTTAAATATGTTAAAATGGAACCGTTTTAAAGTTATAAAATGAAAGAAAAATTCTTTTTTAATTCAAAAAGTCACGTTGGAGGGAATTTAAATGAGCAGTATAGCGAAAAAGGCAGGCAGTATCAGCCCGTCGTCAACGCTTGCAATTGACGCAAAGTTTAAAAGTATGAAAGCGCAGGGGCTTGATGTTGTTGGCTTTGGTGCCGGTGAGCCGGATTTTGACACGCCGCAGCATATCAAAGACGCGGCGATTGACGCGATTAATCAGGGCAGGACAAAATATACGCCCGCCTCTGGTACGCTTGAATTAAAGCAGGCCATCTGCCGTAAATTTGCGCGGGACAACGGTCTCACTTACGAACCGGCTAATATTGTAGTGTCCAACGGCGCAAAGCATTCGCTCGTTAATATATTTATGGCGATTTGCGACCCGGGTGACGAGGTCATTATACCCGCGCCATATTGGGTCAGCTACCCCGAAATGGTGAAAATTGCGGACGGCGTGCCTGTTATACTGCCGACAACAGAAGCAAACGAGTTTAAATTCTCAATTGAGGACTTAAAGGCAGCTATCACACCGAAGACAAGGGCAATCGTTATCAATTCCCCGAGCAACCCGACCGGTATGGTCTACAGCGAGGCGGAACTTCGCGCAATTGCACAGGTAGCTGTCGAACATGACATCTACGTCGTATCGGACGAAATTTATGAGCATCTGGCGTATGAGGGCAAGCCGGTAAGTATCGCGACCTTTGGCGATAAAATTAAGGATTTGACGATTATCGTGAACGGCGTTTCAAAAACGTATGCAATGACAGGCTGGCGGATTGGCTATACAGCGTCGAATGCCGCATTAGCAAAAATTATGAGTAATATGCAGAGTCACGCAACATCAAATCCGAACACAATCGCACAGTATGCTGCTATAGCAGCGCTTGACGGTCCTACGGACACAGTAGAGATGATGCGCAGCGCATTTTTGGAGCGGCGTAACTACATGGTAGAGCGAATTAATAAAATCGACGGTGTGTCCTGCCTTTGCCCGCACGGTGCGTTTTATGTTATGATGAATATTTCACAGCTTATGGGGAAAACCATCGCCGGATGCGACATTGGCGGCAGCGACGATTTCGCAAATGCATTCTTAGAAAAGGCAAATGTCGCGGTCGTACCTGGCAGCGGATTCGGCGCTGACCAGTACGTACGCTGGTC
>URQR01000095.1 GCA_900550065.1 uncultured Eubacteriales bacterium
GCGCCTTTTTTTCCTTTGGTTTTTCGTTGAGCTCTCTGCGGTTTTCGTGTACCGTTTCCGCAACCTTCGCCACATGCGCCTCAAGGCTCGCCATTACGTCGTCGGCATACTGGCGCGTACCAAGCCGCAGCTCGCGCGCGTTGTTCTGCGCCGCCGCAATAATTTCATTCGCCTGTGCATACGCCTTCTGCGTAATTTCATGGTCGTCAATCATACTCGCCATTTTCTCTTCCGCACTTTTCACAATGGACTCGGCCTCTTTCTTCGCCTCGACTAAAATTCTCTGCCGCTCCACCATGACCCATATAGCCTGTTTCAGGTCGCCGGGCAGGTTTAGCCGAATTTCCTGAATTAAATCAAGCAGCTCCTCGCGGTCGACAACAGCCCGTCCCGCAAACGGAATCGCCATGGATTTTTCAACTACGTCTTCCAGCATATCAATGATTTCCAATACTTCCATACCGTTATATCCTCCGATCCACTGAATTAAGCGGTATGCGTCTGCGCAAAACCCATACCAACTGACAATTTTTTCTTATTTTCTGCTTTTTTCCTCAAATTTTTTATTTATCACTTCTATTATATCACATGGCACGAATTCGTCAATACTTCCGCCCCATCTTGCAACCTCTTTTACCATACTCGAACTGATATAAGAATATTTCGAGTCCGTCATCATAAAAAATGTCTCAACGTCCGGATTTAACGATTTATTGAGCAAAGCCATCTGAAACTCATACTCAAAGTCGGATATCGTCCGAAGGCCCTTGATAATCACCGCCGAGTCGAACCGCTTCATAAAGTCAACAAGCAGGCCCGAAAAACTGTAAACCTCTACATTCGCTATGCCCGCCGTCACCTTTTTGAGCAGCTCCTCCCGCTCCTGAACAGTAAACATAGGCTTTTTCGCCACATTGTCGAGCACGCCGACAATTACCTTGTCAAACACCTTTGCACTGCGCCGAATGATATCAAGGTGCCCGTTTGTCACGGGGTCAAAGCTGCCCGGGTACACCGCTATTTTCATATACCGAATCCCTTCCATCCAATGTATAAATCAAAATGTACGTTCTGCCGTATTTACGCTCCTTTACAAGCGTCAAGCCCCTCACTGCCTCCGGCCGCTCCGGCCCGTCGCACTCCGCAACCACCAGACCGCCGTCCGCCAAGCAGCCGCGCCGGACAATCTCGTGCAGCGCTTTTTCAAGCAATCCCGTGTTATACGGCGGGTCCAAAAAAATGAGGTCAAACTTTTGACAGCATGCTACAAGATAGTGAAAGCAGTCGCCGCATATCAGCGTACACGCCTCCGAAAAGCCCGTTTTTGAAAGGTTTTGCCGGATAATTTTTTGAGACGGAGCCGACTGCTCGCACAAAACCGCCGCAGACGCACCGCGGCTGATTGCCTCCAGCGAAAGCGCGCCCGTCCCGGCAAACAAGTCCAAAACCACCGCATCTGCAACGTGCGGTGCAATCATATTAAAAATATTTTCCTTTACCCTGTCGGTTGTAGGGCGAATGCTCTCCCCTTCAAACCCAAAAAGCTTCATTCCGCGCTTCTTTCCTGCAATAATCCGCAAGCGACCACCTCATTTCTATTTTCACACAGAACACAAAAAAAGTCAAGCTATAGTTTGGCGCAAACATAAAATAATTTACGCTTTCGACACTGATTTTCCATTGTCTGGCACAATAGGGCTCAAAATTTATCGTACAAATCAGAAGAAAACGCGTTCCTGCGCAGCAGGAGGAGGGACAGCGCCCCGACAGCGGTTTCTTCTAAGCGTCTCAAAAGTCTACTTTTAAGACGCTTTTCCCATACATTCCCATATTTTAGCTTTATGTTCAAAACATTATATTTTAGGGTAATATTAGGGTATTGACGAATGGCTGACCTGTGATAAAATAAAAATGTGTAAAGAATACATATTAAAAGGAGGAAACAGTATGAGAAAAATGAACAAAATCCTTTGTTGCATCCTCAGCATCGCAATGCTTTTGACGGTTTTACCGTCAAGCCTCACAAGCGTAAGCGCGGCGCTGAAAATGGAGACAAAGGACGGGTATCTCGACTTTGAGGCCGAGGATACCACGTATGATAAGACAAAGCTAAAGCTTGTCAAGGACAAAAAGCTCTATTCAGGTGGGCAGGCGCTCAGCGTCCCCGAAGAGGATAAGCCAGAGCCCGCCGCAGATGCGCCGGCGCACATTGACCTTAGCTTTAAAGCGGATGTCGGCGGTACATACACAATCTGGATGCGTAACACCGCGTCGGTTAAAAGCGAGGCGGGGCAAAGCATTTACTTCTCCTACGGCGGAAAAGACCAGCCATATACATGGACGAAGATTAACGGTGAGCCGGAGGAGCCCGCGTGGACAAAGCTCTGCTCGATGAATGTCGGAGCAGGTGAAACGGGCTATGCGCGCCTGCGTGTCCGTCAGATGCTCGGTATCGCGTTTGACCGGTTTATCATTACGAACGACACGTCCTTTAAGCCGGACGACGTCACGCTCGGCCTTGCAGAAGCGACGCCGACCCCGTCCCCGGTCAGCACACCGTCGGCTGATAAAGTCGCAATCAAGACGGAAAAGGGCAACGCTGTTGTGGAAGCAGAAAAGCTTTCCTATAATAAAACGCGCTTTACCGCAGTAGACAACAAAGACGCCTCCGGTAAAAAAGCGCTGGCAGTGCAGACTGAGGACAAGACAGAGCCGCCCGCAACGCAGGCAGCGGATCTTGATGTTTCCTTTGTTGCGGATGCGCCGGGTACATACACGGTTTGGATGCGCAATACTGCGACGCAGGAAAATTCGTCGGGCAATAGTATTTTCCTGTCGGTGGGTGCAGGCGACTATAAATACTTTGTAATTCAAGGCACACCAGAGGAATTCGCGTGGACGAAGCTGGGCTCCGTAACGGTCAATTCAGCCGGCGGGGTCGGCCTGATGCGGATTATCGCGCGTCAGAGCTATAATATCAGTATTGATAAATTTATCGTTACAAGCAACCGGGCGTTTAACCCCGAAGGTGTTGACCCAGACCCGACGCAGGCGTCTGTATCGACTCTGCCGAGCGGCGCATATCCAACGCCGTCCGTTACACCGCCCGCGTCGCACCCGCGCGTATTCTTTACTGCGGCAGACATCCCGACACTGAAGGCAAATTTGGACGCGGAACAGAACGCAGAGGCAAAGGCCGCTTGGGAAAAGGCGATGCAATATGCTTCCGACGGCACAATGCCGCAGCCGGAAGCAGGCAAAAGCAACTTTGACTATAAGCTGTTCAATGCAATTGAAGCCAAAGCATACGATTATGCACTCAACAAAAACACGGAACACGGTAAGTCTGCAATCGAAATGATGAAGAACGCGCTCGCTACTGCCGACTTTGTCAACGACCAGTTTGCTGTACGTGCATATGGGCGTATGATTATGACCGTCGGCAAGGTGTATGACTGGTGCTATGACTTAATCAGCGACGACGACAAAAAGCTACTGATTGCAAACACAGCGGCACATGCTTCACACCTGTCGGTCGGCTATCCGCCGAATAAGATGGGCGCAATTGTGGGCCACGGCGCAGAGGGTCAGCTTTTACAGCACCTGATGTCGTTCGCGATTGCGACGTATAATGAACAGCCCGATATTTATAACTATGTAGCAGGGCGGTTCTTTGCAGAGTATATCGAGCCGCGCGACTACTATTACGAGTCCGGCAGCTACCATCAGGGCAGCTCGTACGCAAGATACGGCAACGATATTGCATGTGCGTGGATGTTTAAGCGCATGAGCGGCGTAGACGTTTTCGACGACAATTTCCACAAGGTATTCTACGAGCTGCTGTACCGCCGCCGTCCGGACGGACAGAACCTCCGCACAGGCGACGACTTTAACGAGTACGGCAACTCGCGCTCGACGTTCTGGCCAAGTTATTATTCGACGCTGCTGTACGGTTCGTCGTACTATAACGACCCATACTTAAAGCGCGAAGCGGAGAAATGCTCGCCGAACCTTGCCAGCTTCCCGGAGGATACAGAGGGCACGTACACGCCGACGATGCATCTAATTTTAAACGATCCGAACCTGCGCGGCAAGTCGAATGCGGCGCTGCCGCTTACAAGCTACTACGGCAGCCCGAACGGAGCGATGATTGCGCGGACCGGCTGGGACGACGGCTACGATTCTCCCGACGCGATTGCATATATGAAAATAGGCGAGCGCTGGGCAGCAAACCATGAGCACCTTGACGCCGGCAACTTCCAGATTTATTATAAGGGTATTTTGGCGAGCGAGTCGGGCTACTATGGCTCGGGTTACGGCTCTAAACACGACTACAATTACCACAAGCGCGGAATCGCGCACAACATCCTGACAATTTATGACCCGGATGAACAGATGAACTACTATGGCGCAGTCGCAAACGACGGCGGGCAGAAAACGCCGATGAACGGCGCAGAGCCAACCAACATGGAGCAGTGGATGAACGACGGCTATGTACGCGCAAGCGTAACCGCGCACGAGTACGGTCCTGATCCGGTAACACCGAAGTACAGCTACCTCGCGGGCGATATTACTAAGGCGTATTCGGAAAAGGTTGACGAAGTATTGCGCAGCATGGTCTTCCTTCCGCTTGAGGACAGCGACCATCCGGCAACGTTCATCGTTATGGATAAGGTTACGTCGGCGAACGAAGCCTTCCAGAAGAGCTGGCTTCTGCATATGCAGGAGGAGCCGCAGGTCGACGGCAACAAGATTATCGTAACACGGACAGAGGGCGACTATAACGGCCGCATGGTAAACGAAACGTTGCTTCCGAAGTCGGTTGATATCACAAAAATCGGCGGCGAGGGCAAGGAGTTTATGATTGGCGAGACAAACTATGACTACACGGTAACGCCGAACGCTGCGGCTGAAGTTGGCTGGGGCCGTGTCGAGGTTTCCCCGTCCGAGGCAAACAAAACAGACTATTTCTTAAATGTTATGACTGTTTCCGACGCGGATACAACGGCGGCAGACCTGACGAGCACGCTGATTGAAGGCGACAACTACGCAGGCGCAGTAATTTCCGACCGCGTGGCGGTATTTGCAAAGGATAAAGACCGCATCGCCGGCTCGCTTTCCTTCGACATTCCGGGCAGCGGCGACTACAAGGTATTCGTTGCGGGCCTGACGGCAGGTACATGGACAACGAGCACCGGAGAAGAAGTCATCGTAACAGAGGACGGCAGTGTTGCATACTTTACTGCACCGGCTGGCACAGTAACGCTGACGTACAAGGATACGAACGCGAACCGCGGCGACGTAAACCTCGTTTTGCAGGACGTAGAAACGATTGGCGTTAAGGTCGGCGGAATGTACATTTACTCCGATGTTCCGGCGTTTATTGAAAACGACCGCACACTTGTACCGATGCGCGCTATCTTTGAAGCGCTCGGCGCAGAGGTAGAGTGGGACGGCGAAACGGCGACAGCAACGGCGAGCAAAGACGGCCGCGTGGTAAAAATCACCGAGGGAAGCAACATTGCCTATATTGACGATGTAGCGCAAGAGCTTGATGTAACTGCTGTAACGAAAAACGACCGCTTTGTCGTTCCGGTTCGGTTCGTATCCGAAGCGTTTAACGCTAAGGTTGTTTGGGACGGTTTCTCGGAAAGCGTCCTCATTACGCCCGGCATCATCATCAAGCCGAACGAAAACTCTGATATTGCTTCTATTATCCGTTGTGAGACAAGCGGCGACTTCAACAACGAAATCGGCGAGTATTCGTTTGACGGCGATGTTGACACGCTCTGGTCTGTCGAGGGCGACGATCAGTGGATTGTCTATGAATTCGACAAGGAATATACGGTAGAGTCCATGTATATCTACTTAAACAAAGCAACGGAGCGTATCGCGTACTTTGACGTTCTGGCCTCCACAGACGGCGTAACATATACGCCTGTTATCACGGATGGCGCCGCAAACGGCAAGACGGCGGGCGAGACAGTTACCTTCCCGTCGCCGGTAAAGGCAAAATACATCAAGTACATGGCAAAGGGCAACAACACGAGTAAGTGGAACGCAATTAAAGAAATCCAGTTCAACGTACAAAAATAAAACAGTGCAAAAAAGGTGCAGGGACAATTCCCTGCACCTTTTATTTTTTTATTCAGTTCGCCGCACGGTAAATCCGCTCTAAAGCCGCTACGACTGCACGCCCATATTCTGCCGAAGCAATATTGCACGGCTCTTCGCGCAAAAGCTTCACAAATTCGGATAGCTGCCGCGCAATAAAGGTCCCGTTTTGCGCCGGAAGGGCAAGTTCCTTGTACGTGCCGTCTTTTCCAAGCCATACCCGCTCGCCGCCATCCGTTTTGACCGCGCCGTACGTAAAGTAGAACACCGTTTCATAGAAGCCCGGTACGTGACAGCCGCAGTAGCTCGCACTTACGCTTACGCCGTTTTCCAGCCGGAGCAGCACCTGCGCAGCAGCCTCCACATCGTCTTTCGTGAGCCGGTTCGACATCACCGCGGACACATCCGATATACATAGTCCCGTGGTATAAAACAGCTTGTCAAGCGTATGCGCCCCATAGTTCATCACAATTCCGCCGCCGGCGGACTTTTTTCGCAAAAACCAAGCCGGCCGGTTCGTAAAATAATCCGTGTTGCGGATTTCCGTCACCATTGTCAGCGGGCCAAGCTCGCCCGATTCGCAGTATTGCTTGATGATTTCATACGCCGGAAAGTACCGCTGCACATGCCCGACCGCGAGCTTTGCCCCGCTTTTCTGCGCGGCACGAATCATTTCATCGCACTCTGCGGCCGTGTTCGCCATTGGCTTCTCCATCAGCACGGACACCCCGTGCGAGAGAAAATACACTCCGGCCTCGCAATGCAAACCATGCGGCAGGTTGATAATCACCGCGTCAAGCATGCTTTGCCCGCACATCTGTGCACACATCTGTGTATAGTCCGTATAGCACGGCGCGCCGTCCGCGAGCGCTTCTGCACGCCCGGGCAGAACATCCGCCACCGCCGCAAGCACACAGTCCGCACGGTTTTGAATCGCCTCGGAATGCATCCTCCCAATCATACCCGCGCCAACAATTCCGATTTTTAGCATAGCGACCCCTTCTTTACTTTTCAATCACGCATACGACCATCTTTACCAACATTTCGCGCAGAAGCGGCAGGCGGCACAAGTGCCGAAACGCCCCACGCAATGGCTCGTGGTGGTAATACGCCGGCGTGATGTGCTCCGTGCGCAAAATGCGCTCAAACCGCTTGATGGTCATATGGTTGATGTAGGAAAAATACGGCGCAGCGTCCTTCCGCGTCGAAATTCGGAAGCGAATCCGCTCCTCCCCGTCCGGGCACGTCTTGGCCAACTCCTGATACGCCTCAATCAGTACCTTTTCCGGAAAAAAGAGATGCACCCACGGAATGTAGATTAGGTCGCTCAAATGCGCCCCAAACGGGTGGTGGTACGGCGGAAAGTTTACATACAGCCGCCCGCCCGGACGCAGCACACGCCGGCACTCGCGCAGGACGGCCTCCGGCTCGTCGACGTGCTCCATCGCATCGTTCATAATCATCGTGTCGATACTTCCGTCCGCAAACGGCAAATGCGCCGCGTCCGCACACACGAACTCGAACTTGTCTGCAAGGCCTAGCTCCGCCGCGAGCGCGTCCGCCTCTGTGCGGTA
>URQR01000096.1 GCA_900550065.1 uncultured Eubacteriales bacterium
CACATACGAATATGAATATACAAAAGGCGCGGCAATCCCGCACATAGAAGCCGATGCCTCCGCCCCGGGCCTATCCGTTTCTATATCGCAGGCGTCCGCCCTGCCGGGTACTGCTACTGTGACTGTAACCGCGCCCTTTGGGAAAACGTCTGTTTATACAATCAGCTTTGTTCCCGCCGGCGAGCCGGGCGTCATCAGCGATGTATTCATGAATGGCAGCGCGACCACGCAAGCCTATGGCGTACCGAGCGTCGGCGCACCGCTCGTCAGCTACTATGACGAACAAAAAACGCCGGAGCAAATGCTTGAAGCGGCGCGCGCGGCCGATAACCCATATGTCAACGATGCGTATATGCTCTACAGCAACGGCAGCCGCTCCATTGAAGCAGACGGTGGCTGGGCAGCGGCACGCAACAAATACTACGGCTATAACATACAGTTTATGTACGCAGACGACGGCGCGTCTATGTTGATCAATCCGAAGGTGACGCGGCTCGTAAAGCCGGACACGGACCGAGACGCGAACGCAGCGGCCGACGCGGCGAAAAACTATGAATTTACCATTAGCAAAAGTGCGACGGTCTACATCACAACCTCCGGCGCAAGCCCGTATATTGAGAAAAACGGCTGGACGCATGTAAGCGGCGGCAAATACCAGCTTCACTCACCCGGATATAAAGACATCAGCGCGGAAACGCAGGACGGCTACAAATACCGAATTCCAACCGGGACGACGACGTACTGTGAAACGGCGCGCGGCGACGCGTACTACAAACACTATAGCGCGGGAGACCGCGTTGAAATTCCAGCATTCAGCGATACAGCGAAGTGCTACCGAAACACGAGCGTGTTTGTCATCTGGGACGAATGCAACCGGGAGGCAGACTTATTCGGGATTCATGTAAACGGAACCCCAATCGAATCCTTTGACAAAAATACGACGGCTTATACTTACACACTGCCGTCCGGCACGACAGAGCCGCCCGTAGTAACGGCGGAGGCGACCGCCGGTGCAAATGCGGCAGTCTCACAGGCGGCAGGACTGCCCGGCAGCGCAACCGTAGAAGCGACGCTGCCCGACGGCAGCCGAAAGACGTACACGATTTCCTTTACAGCAGCAGAAGCAAAGGCTGAGCTAACATCGCTATCCTATGTCTTTGCCGGAACAGATACGCCGATTGCACTCACAGAGGATGCAGACGGCACGCAGGCGGCCAAGTATGAGGTCGTTTTGCCGCGCGGATTTGCGTCTCTTTCGGCGCAGGAGCTACCGAAGCTTTCCGCCGCCGCACCGGCGGGTACATCGTTCATCGTCAGCAATATATCGCAGTTTCCCGGTACGGCAAGCGTGACAGTAACAGCAGGCGCGGCACAGCGTATCTACCAAGTGCGCTTCCGCTACGAACACGGCGAAATTAACAACATTACGCAGAAGCTGTCGGATAAGACCTATCTTGCAAAGCACGACCTACAGCCGCTCAGCCTTTACGAGCTGCGCGATGTAGTAATGCGTGAGGGCGACGGATGGCAGGATTACTGTAAGTTGTATATCGACCGGCCAGAGCAGACACTCACCGTCAGCGAGTCGCCGAGCCTAAGCCGCCTCCCGAGTGAAAAGGTATCCCCGCAGCTAAGCGGTACCGATCATGAAAATCCGCAGTACGGCGGCGATCCGCACTTTCTCACGAGCTACAACAATTATTGGGATAAAAACAATAACAAGTGGACGGTGTACTGGTTTAATATGTGGCTCGCACGCGGCACGCAGCAGGGTGATCCGTCCCAAATTTTCAACGGAGCAAGCTGGGTACTGTGCAGCAACAACGACGGGAAAAGCGCAGCGGCAAAGGAACTAATCGCAGACGACGCAATTACATTTGAAATCACGCAGGATGCAACTGTTTACGTTGCGGCGCAGACGAACTACCCGGCCTATGACGCAGAGGGCTCGGGCTGGACAAAGGACACGACAAAATTACAAGTGTTGCAGGCAGATGCCGTTCATTCGCACATCTACAGCAAACACTTTTCCGCCGGCCAAACGGTCAAGCTGCCCGCGCCGTCCGTGGAGGGCAGTCTCAAAAACTATGGCGGACGCATGATGGTACCGCTTATCGTATGGGACGGCGCAGGAAACGGCGACACGTCGCTTTCGTCCTTACAGGTCGGCAGTGCGGAGGCACGAAAGCAATCGAATACGGAATACACCGCGGCTTGGACGCCGGGAGCGGCCGTAACCGCCACAGCAGCAGATTCGGCGGCAAGCGTCTATATACAGCAAGCTGCCTCGGCGAATGATACAGCAAAAATATATGTTATGTCAAAAAACGAATGCAGTATCTATACCGTTTCGTTCACACAGTAAAAGAGCAAAAAAAATCCCGCTCAAATGAGCGGGATTTTTTATTGCAATCAGCCGTGATGTGCGCTTCCAACCGCATAACCGGACGAAAACGCCTCTAAGTTCATTTCCACAAAGCGCGGCGCAACCGACTGCTGAATCGTCTGCTCCAGCTCCGCGCGGTCAAACGGCAGCAACGCCGCGCCGCACGCCGCGCCGAGTAAAACAATATTGACCGCCTTCGCCGAACCGGCCGCAAGCGCAAGGCCATAGCCGTCGATAAACACCGACGTTCCACTGTTTTTTTCAATATATTCCTTCAGCGCCGCCTCGTCGTAACATCCAATCCCGAGTGAGAGCGAGACCGGCTTGATGACCTGCGTATTGACGACCACCGCGCCGCCCGGCTTAAGGCGCGTCATGCTGCGCGCCGTTTCCGCCAGCTCAAAGCCCAAAAGCAGGTCGGACTGCGCCGCCGGAATATATGGACTGACCGCTTCGCCGCTAAGCCGCACATTACTCACGACACATCCACCGCGCTGGCTCATGCCAATTGTTTCACCCGTACGAGCGAATTCGCCTTTTAAAATTGCAGCCGCCGCTAAAATACGCGACGCTAAAATCGTCCCCTGCCCGCCTACGCCGGCAATTAATACGTCGTATCTCACAGCGGCTCACCTCCTATCGCATCAAACGGACATACATCCGTACACAGGCCGCACCCTGTACAGAGCGACGGCTCAACAAATACTTTTTTGTCCGCCCCGACAAAGAGCGCGGGGCATCCAATCTCACGCACACACCGTCCGCACGCCTTGCACTTCTGCGCGTCTACATGCATCATGCGCTGCGGCTTCACAATTGCAATACACGGCGACTCGAAAATCACAACGCTGACACCCGGCTCCGCCACGGCCTCCTGCACAGTTTTCACCGCATTTTCCAAATCAAATGGGTCGGCCTTTTTTACATAGGCCGCACCGAGCGCTTTTACAACGCCGTAGATGTCAATCTTGCCGTGCTGTATGCCCATCATCGTTTTCCCGATGCCCGGGTGCGGCTGATGACCCGTCATAGCAGTCGTGTAATTATCTAAAATCACGACAGTAATATCCGTCTGATTATAAACAGCGTTCGCAATTCCGGGTAGCCCCGTGTGGAAAAACGTCGAGTCGCCGACAAACGCAATATGCGCCGTATCCGGCTGCGCACGCTTCAGCCCCTGCGCCACCGTGATACCCGCGCCCATGCACAAACAGGTGTCCGTCATCTCGAGCGGCTTTGCATTGCCGAGCGTATAGCAGCCGATATCACCCGTAAAGACCGCCTTTTGCCCCTTCATCGCCAGTTTCACCGCATAAAACGACGCACGGTGCGGACAGCCTGCGCACAGGACAGGATTGCGGACCGGCAATTCCGGCGGCGGCGCACATGGCGCGTCGTCCTTTAATCCGATTTCAAGCACCTTCGCCAGCGCATCGCGCACGATCTCATACGTAAACTCACCCGCGCACGGCGTATGCCCTGTCTTTTTCCCTAATATTTCTACCGTAATCCGCCTCTGATATGCAAGCTCAATGAGCCCCTCCTCAATCACCGGGTCAAGCTCCTCGAACACGATAACCCTGTCGAGCCCGCGCAAAAACTCCGCGCCTAATTTTGCCGGAAATGGGTTCGGAATCCCGACCTCTAAAATTTTAACCGGCAGATTAAACCGCGCCGCAAGCTCGGTCACATACGTACGCGACACGCCGCCCGCCGCAACGCCGACACGCCCCGCGCCGGACACGCGGTTAAACGGGCTGTCCGACAGTTCGCCCGCAAGCCTTTGCTGGAGTGCTTCAATCTCTACATGCGCCCGATACGCCAACGGCGGGAAAATCACCCACTTGGGGTCTTTGACAAATCCCTCCGCCTGCTTCGGCGACCAGCTATCCGCCACCTCCATCGTAGCACACGAATGGCACACCTTTGTTGTCGGGCGTAGAAACACCGGCTTACCAATCTGCTCGGAGAGCGCAAACGCCGCCAGTGTCATCTCGTACGCTTCCTCCGGCGTCGCCGGATCAAAGACCGGCAGGTTCGCATAGCGCGCAAAATGGCGCGTGTCCTGCTCCGTCTGCGACGAAAGCGGCCCCGGGTCGTCCGCGACCAGCACAACCATACCGCCCTTTACGCCCACATATGCAAGACTCATCAGCGGGTCGGACGCAACATTTAGCCCCACCTGCTTCATTGTAACCATACTGCGCATACCGGCGTACGCCGCCCCGGCGGCAACCTCGAGCGCCGCCTTCTCGTTCGTCGACCATTCGACGTAAATCTCTTTATTCGTATTGATTTTTGCAACAGTTTCCAGCACCTCTGTCGACGGCGTACCCGGATAGCCGGACACAAGGCCGACGCCAGCCGCAGCCGCACCGTAGGCCACGGCCTCGTTGCCCATCAGTAATTTTTTCAACCCCAACTGCCCCTCTCTGCTACTGCCATGTTTATCTTTTATTATACGCTACTTCTGCGCTGATGTCAATCGCGGCCGCTTTTCCCGGACGGTTGCAATCTGTAGAATCCTATGGTAAAATAGTCTCAAAGGCGCAGCCTTTGAGCCATTAGAAGAAGTCACTGTCGGAACACCGTGCCTTCTTCAAGGTTTGTGCCAGATTTATAGAAAACAGTCTTAAAAGCGAGGCTTTTGAGACTGTTGTGTCATATTTGTGGTCCACCATGAAACAAGATTAGGGGCGAAAAAATGGTCATATTAATTGCAGGAGGCACACATACGGGCAAGACTCTGTTAGCACAAAAGCTGTTAACGCAGTACCACTACCCTTATTTGTCGATTGACCACCTGAAAATGGGGCTGATTCGCAGCGGACAGACCAACCTAACGCCCACGGACAGCGAAAAAGCGCTGACGGCGTACCTATGGCCCATCATACGTGAAATGATAAAAACTGCAATTGAAAATCGACAAAATTTGATTGTAGAAGGATGCTATATTCCTTTTGACTGGAAAAATGGGCTGGAGGAACGCTACTGCGCCGAAATACAGTATCATTGCCTAATTCTGTCCCGGCACTATATTGAAACACATTTTTCCGATATCATAACACATGAAAACGTAATCGAACAGCGTGCCTGTGATACATTGATTACAAAAGAAGCGTTGATTGCAGAAAACGAAGCAAACCTTGCCCTATGCAAACACTATGGCTGTCCATACATTTATATTGACCGTCAGTATCAGATAGAGATTCCGTTATAGCGAAAAAAATTAGTATGAATTGTTTCCTTTTTTTAATTGTTTGGGTATACTATATACAAAAGATAACAAATACATCGGAGTTGATTTTGTGCGTCTATTAAAAACAGATATTTTTTACTTACTCTTAGCTGCTGGAACGTTTATTTATAAGCTCTGCACCGTAGGCTTTGTAGGGTCGCTGACATCCCTTTTAGTGATTGCGCTTCTTTTGTTCTTGCGCTATGCGTTTAAGCTGATAAAATTTCCGCTTACCAACACATTGTGGATTTTGGTTACGACCTTTTTGATGTTCTCTTTCTTTTTGGGAAACATCTGGGGCCTATATCAGCTAATTCCGTCGTGGGATTTTGTTCTGCATTTGTTTTCCGGATTTCTACTCTCTGTGTTTGGGTACTGCTTTTTATACATGCTGTCCGGCTACAACAAGTCAAACGTAACAAATTACAGCTTTGCGGCGATGTTCGTCTTTCTGTTTTGCGTTGCGAGCGCCGGCGTATGGGAAATATATGAGTTTTCGGGCGATATGCTCTTTGGACTGAACTCCCAAAACGGGAGCCTGCTCGACACAATGACGGATATGATTGCCGGCACGCTCGGCAGTATTCCAATGATTGTGATGCTGCTGTTAAAGCGTACCGGAAAACGGATTAACTTGCCGGAAAAGTTGATTTCCGATATTGACGCTTACCGGAACGTACAGACGGATACGAAAAAGTATAATCAGATGTAAAACGACAGAAAGCGGGGCGGAAGCATGCCGCAGTATTTCATCAGCCGGACGCGAAAAAACGAAATTAAAGACATAGTTTTAGACCTTCTGCAAAAGAGCGGTACAACCGTCCTTCCGATCGACTTGGGCAAAATCGTGAAGCATTTCGGAATCCGCTGCATTGGCGCGGACAAGATTACGACGCGCAATTCTGCGCAGGCGGCGGTCGAAGACGGGTACATACTCCAAAGCGGAACGGGCTACGTGATTGTATACAATCCGAGCCATATACGCGGTCGCATCCGTTTTACAATTGCGTGTCAGCTTGCGCATATTTTCTTAGGCCACTTAGCGGCCGGCGTATCCGATAGAACAACCGACATAGAGGCCGCGTACTTTGCCGACGAGCTGTTAATGCCGCTCTCCGTGCTCGACAGCCTCGGCTGCCGCAGCGCGGAACGAATTGCCCAGCAGTGCGACGTATCGCTCACCGCGGCAAAAATCCGCCTAAAGGACTTTGCGCGCCGTGACAAATATAGAAAATTTAACGGCGAGACCGAGTATGACCTACAATTTATGCGCCAGTTTTTGTTCCCGCCAAAGGCAGAAAAGAACCAAATTAAAGATATGCCAAAATAGCGCGCCATTGCTGTGTCAGTGCGTCGAGACTGTAGCGCGCGTTCGCGGGCGAGGTCGACGGCAGCAAAAAGTGGGGCGTTTGATTTTTTGGGTAGATAAACTTTCGATATAGCCGAAAAGAAGCGGAGCCGTTTGAAAAGACGGCTCTTATTTTGTGCGTTTTTAGGATACCGTCCAAATCATTCGGCACAGCGTTTTTAATCGACGCATCGGACGAGCCAACGATTTCACAGCTTTGCAGCACGTCCCACAGCGCAATATGGTGACGAAGCAGCATGTCGGTTTTATCCTCAATTGTTTGCGGTACGCCGCACCCGAGTACCCCCGCCAAAACGCGCCAGAAACGGTTGTGCGGATGCCCGTAAAAGAAGCTCTGCTCGCGTGATTTCACGGATGGGAAGCTCCCGAGAATCAAAATTTTGGAGCTTTCGTCCATAACCGGGCCAAACGGGTGAAAAATGCGCCCATTATCCGACGATTTCATACGAAAAATTCTCCCATTTTATTAGATTCCCTTCGTCCGCCTCCGGTGGCAGAAGCGCACGCGCGACCCGGTTTTCAATCCCATCCTCCGACAGAAGTACGGCGTAGTCGCCGTCGATTGTGACAAGCTTATAAATTACTGTTTCCAGCATAATTTGTATTCTCCTTTCTAAACTCAAAAAAGGGATACCGTCCGGTATCCCTTTTTATGTACTACACG
>URQR01000097.1 GCA_900550065.1 uncultured Eubacteriales bacterium
GACGCTGCAATTTTTGCAGGAAAACGGCTACAACAAAGCTAAGGTAGAGGCGCAGGAAATCGGCGAGGACACGCAAACGCCGGCGTATACCTACTTAAAGGGCGACCTTACAAATGCGTATACGGAAAAGGTACAGGACTTCAAGCGTTCGTTTATGTTCCTGAACTTGTTTGACGACGAGGTTCCGGCGGCGCTGATTGTATTTGACAAGGTGGATTCCTCGAACGCAAAATTTGAGAAAAAGTGGCTGCTGCACGGCCTCGAGGAGCCGGAAATCAACGGGAACCAAACAATTTTCCGCCGTACCTATGCCGACGAGACCGCAAACCAGGCATACAACGGCAAAATGACGGTGGATACGCTCCTTCCGGCAAAGGATAACCTTACAATTAATAAAGTTGGCGGCGAAGGCAAAGAGTATTTGGTAGACGGCACGAACTACTATGGCTACGAGTTAGCTGATGAAACGGACGAGGGTGAAACATGGCGCATTGAGGTGTCGCCAAAGCAGGAATCGAAGTCCGATTTGTTCTTAAATGTTATGCAGGTGAGCGACAACGATAAGGACTACTATTTAGAAACAAAGCTGATTGATACGGATATGCTCGCAGGGGTACAGATTGCGGACCGCGTTGTAACATTTGCGAAGAGCGGTAAGGAAATCGCGGACAGCTTTACGCTTACGACGACGGGCGAAGGTACGCTGCAATACACGCTGGCTGACGTAAAGTCCGGCACATGGACCGTTAAGGGCGACGGCTTTGAACAGGATGTTGTTGCGGCGCAGGAGGGCAAGCTTCTTTCCTTTACTGCACCTGCCGGCAGCTATACACTGATATACAAGGACGCAAACGCGAACAAGGCGTTTATTAACTCGCCGAAGCCGGAATTGGAAGGCGTTTATGTTCGAATCAACAAGCGGTTTTTATATTCCGATGTTGCGCCTACGATTATCAATGATCGTACGCTCGTGCCGATGCGCGCCATTTTTGAGGCGCTCGGCGCACAGGTGGAATGGGACGGCGAAACGGCAACAGCAACGGCGACGCTGAACGGACAGGAGGTTATCGTTACGGAAAACCAGACGACGGCCTACGTTTCGGGCGACCCGGTAGAAATCGACGTTCCGGCGATGATTAAGGACGACCGTTTTGTTGTACCGATTCGGTTTATCTCTGAGAGCTTCGGCGCACAGGTAAGCTGGGACGAATTTGCGCGGACGGTATATATTACGCCTGGTGAAACAGGGCTGAAAATCAAGGATGAACAAGGACGCTGGATGTATCCGTGCAAGCATAATGTTGCAAACGCGCTAAACATTTATGAGATGGAGGCAAGCGCGGACGACGGAAACGGCGGCGTAATCACCAACTCGATTGACGGTAATATGACGACGCGCTGGGCGGCAGAAGGTACGGAGTCGGCGGCATGGGCCGTTTATGACCTCGGCGAGGTTAAGACGCTCGATAAAGTGCAATTGGCGTTCTACAATGGTGATTCGCGCGTATATACTTTCTCAATTGCTGTGTCGGAGGATGGGCAGAATTATACGACGGTGCTTAATAAGCAGAAATCAAGCGGAACGACAAACGAGTTTGAAGTGTTCGACCTCGGCGGCGCAAAGGCGCGCTATGTAAAATACATGGGCGGCGGCAACACGGTAAATATGTGGAACTCGGTCAACGAGCTTGTGCTGACGGAAAAGAAGTAAAAACAGAAAATTAATAAATAAAAAAACGCTGCGCTATGCGGCGTTTTTTTTTGTGCCTATTTTACATAATTTAGGCATATTGAAAGGGGGACAAACATAC
The DNA here is from genome assembly GCA_900550065.1 of uncultured Eubacteriales bacterium. Taxonomy (GTDB): domain Bacteria; phylum Bacillota; class Clostridia; order UBA1381; family UMGS1253; genus Aphodoplasma. The sequence continues at coordinate 1,812 of URQR01000097.1, forward strand.
AATGGAGTAACAAAAACAAATGGACGAGTATCGTCTTGTGGGGAAAAGGTGATGGATATGTACATAGCCGCAACAGAAAAAGAACGGCAAAGCCCGCTTCTGGTATATCTGAGCGAGCGGATACAGCGCTTATTGGCACACGTAGACGTATCCGCGCTCGAGGAAATCCGCCTGCGTAAAGGCAGGCCGCTTCTGCTCGACTTCGGGCGCAGACAGCAGTTTATAACGCCGGAGGGGCGGCTCTGTACACAGCCGGATAGGGCGTATATCACAACACAGTCCGACATTGAGCGTTCGCTTGTGCTCGCGTGCGGCGGCAGCGTGTACGCCTGCCAAGAGCAAATCCGGCGCGGCTATGTGACGGTGGCGGGCGGCCACCGGATTGGACTTGCCGGCAGCGTCGTGATAGAGGACGGCACGGTAAAGTCGCTTAAGGATATTTCGGGGATGAATTACCGCTTTGCACGCCAGATTTTCGGCGCGGCAGACAATGTAATGAATCTAATTTTACAGGGCGGGGAAATTCGCCGTACACTCATTGTATCGCCGCCGGGCTGCGGCAAGACGACCTTGCTGCGCGACATTGTGCGGCAACTCTCGGCCCACGGTTATAAAACAGTTATCATTGATGAACGCAGCGAGCTTGCCGCTATGTCGGACGGTGTGTGCGGCTATGACGTCGGCATCCGGACGGATGTGCTCGACGCCTGTCCAAAGGCGGCGGGGATGATGATGGCGGTGCGCAGTATGTCGCCGCAGGCGGTCGCGACGGACGAAATCGGCGGTGCGGAAGATATCGGTGCAATTCGAGCCGCGCTGCGATGTGGTGTGAGCATACTGGCGAGCGCACACGCGAAAAGTGCGCACGCCTTGTTTGAAAGTGAAGGCGGACGGGCGCTATGCGCACTTTTCGAGGTGTTTGTGACGCTTAGCAAACGAAACGGGAGCGGTACGGTGGAGGAGGTTTGTACGTATGACGAGCTTTGCGCTTCTGCGCGGCGGGGAAAGGAGCGACGGGCAATATGCTGAAGCTTATTGGAATTTTGTTGATTGTCAGCGCAACGACAAAAATCGGCTTTGCGCTTGCTGCGCGGCTCGAACGGCGTAAAAATTCGCTACTTTGCTTTAAGGATGCGTTGTCTTTATTGGAAAGTGAAATTGGCTTTGCGCAAAATTCGCTCGCGCGAGCCTGCGAAAATATAGGAAACACGCTTTCGCCGCCCGCCGGTGCGTTTTTTCTCGATGTACACGATGCGCTTTCGCGTGGGATCGACACACAACAGGCGTGGGAGGAGCTACTCGGAAAGTACAGACAGACGCTCTGCCTAACGGCGGCGGATATACAGCTGCTGCGTTCGTTTGCGGCGCGGCTTGGCAGATCGGACGTAGAAAATGAGCTAAAAAACATCTACAATACGACGGTAAGCCAACACATGCGATACGAACAAAAGGGTCTATCAGAGCGCGGGGGTGCTTTGCGGCGCGCTGATTGCCGTACTTTTGATTTAGGAGGCGAAAGCGATGGGAGTTGACCTGATTTTTCAAATTGCCGCAATTGGGATTATTGTGGCGGTGCTCAACCAGGTGCTGATTCGGTCGGGTCGCGAGGAGCAGGCCATGCTGACGACGCTTGCGGGGCTGATTGTGGTGCTGTTTATGATTATTGGACAGATTAGCACGCTCTTTGACACGATTAAAAGCGTGTTCAGCCTTTAGTAGGTGGGGCTATGGATATTATACAGGTAGTGATCATTGGGATAATCGGCACGATTTTGACAATTACTGTCAAGCAGTATAAGCCCGAGCTTGCGGCTTTGCTTGCGCTTGCGACAGGGATTCTAATTTTGTTTTTTGGATTTTCTGCCCTGCAAAGCGCGCTTGACCGTGTGTTTGCAATTGCAAACGCTTACAATATCAACACGGCGTATATCGGTACGGTTGTACGCATTATCGCAATCGCTTATATCTGCCAGTTTGCGTCGGAGATGTGCCGCGACAGCGGACAGGGCGCAATTGCGTCTAAAATCGAGTTTTGCGCAAAGATATTGATCCTGCTCTACTCGCTGCCGGTTGTGGACGCGCTTTTGACGATGATTGTGTCAATCCTGCCATAAAAGGGGTCTTACATATGAAAAAGATTGTATGGTGCATCCTGCTTTTGCTGCTGCTTTTGCCGCTCGGCGGAGCATACGCAGAACAAACGGACGGTGCGCCGGGCTACAATGTTGAAGCAGAAGTGGACAGCTACGGCCTCGACGCGCTCGACGGCTACACGGGCGACGCGGCGGACTATTTTACGGACGGCGCAAGCTTTTCCGATACGGTGCGCGCACTCGCCACGGGGGAAACGGTGTTCGACGCAAAAAGTATTCTGCGGCTGATTGTACAGGGACTGTTCGGCGAGGGGTACGACTGTTTGGCATTGCTTTTGAGCGTTATTGCAATTTCGGTCCTGTTTTCCCTGCTCAATAATATGAAAAGCAGCTTCAACAAGGAAACGGTGAGTGAGGTTGCGGTTTTCGTCTGTTATTTAATTTTGTCGGGTATCATTGTGCAGGCATTCGGCAGCGCGGCGAAGCTCGTGACAAATACGGTCAGGACGGCCTCCGTTTTTATCAATGCGCTCGCGCCGGTATTAATGACGATGCTTGTCACGAGCGGCGGTATTGTAAGCGCTGCGGCGGTCAATCCGGTCATCCTATTGGCAGCGGAGCTGTCGGCGGTAGTTGTGGAGCGGCTTTTGATGCCGCTTTTATACAGCAGCGCGGCGCTTTATATCGTCAGTGAAATCAACGAAACAATTCGTGTGGTCAAGTTTGCCGACTTTTTGAAAAAAACGGTCAAATGGGGGCTGTGCCTGATTTTGACTGTGTTCGTTGGAATATTGAGTATTCAGGGCTTCTGCTCCGTGCCTTTAGACGGCGCGGCGGCAAAGACGGCGAAATACGTCGTCGGTACGGCTGTGCCGGTTGTAGGGAGTATCCTGTCCGACACGGTGGAAACGGTTGTCGGCTGCTCCATGGTGGTGAAAAACGCGACAGGCGCGGCGGGGATGATTGCTGTACTGGTTATCGTAATGGCGCCGATTTTGCGTCTGCTCGCCGTTTGTGCAATATTTCATATCAGCGCGGCGGTGATTGAGCCAATTGCGGACAAGCGGATTGCAAACGTGACGTCGAACATTGCCTCTGTTACGTCGCTGATGGCGGCGGTTGTCATTACGGTCGCGCTGCTGTTTATTATCTGTATTGGAATGGTCATGTGCATCGGCGCGCCGGCAGCCTAAACTACTAATGAAAGGAATTGAAAGTAATGTCTGGTTATATTAGCTCCTTTACAATCACGGTCGTCTGTGTTATTTTGTTAAGCTTTATCCTGCGGGCAATGATGCCGCGCTCGAGCTTAGAAAAATACGTAAATTTTGTGATTGGTATCATCGTCACAATTACGCTGGTGGGTTCGTTTATGGGTGCACCGCAGCTTGACTTTGACGAAATTGTCAGCGCGGATACGTCACAGGCGCTGACAAAGGAAAACGCCGCGATATTGTATAACGAAAGAATTGCACAGCAATTTCGGGACAATATGGAAAACAGTATCAGCAGCTATGTGCAGTCTGTTTATGGCATAGAATGTGAAACCGATGTAATGGTCAATTTAAGTACGGACGGTACGGTGAGCGGCGTAGACGGCGTATATATCAACCTGTACGGCATTGCGGACGAGGCGGCGCTGCGCCGGGAGGTGGCCGGCCGGTTCGGCCTCAGCGCCGATATCATTCACATGGTGTGAGACGGATAAGGGGTGGGTAAGATGGCATTTGAAAAATTAAAACAGCTTTTTTCTAAAAACAAGCATATGCAGGGCATTTACATAATATTAATTATAGGAGTCGCGCTGTTATTCTTTACAAGCTCAATGTTTGCAAAGGACGGCGCAAAAAAAACAAAAGAGGGTGATGCGCCGCCGGTGAGCACGGCAGTAGACGCAGCGCTGCAAAACGACCTCGAAAAAATTCTGTCCCAAATTGCCGGCGCGGGCGAGGTCAGCGTGATGATTACCTATGAGGGCACAGGCGAAAAATATTACGCGGCGGATGTAACGAGCGAGAGCACAAGCAGCAGCGACTCTGCGCAGGCAGAAAAGTCGCGCACACAGGAGTCGGCGAAGCAGAGCACAAAGCTGATAACGCCGTCAAACGAGCCGGTGATTACAAAAGAAAATTTTCCAAAGGTGCAGGGCGTGATTGTCGTATGCGACGGCGCGCGCGACGCACAGGTCCGACAGGACGTGATTACGGCGGTGAAAGCGGCGTTAAACGTCGCGGACCATAAGGTCAGCGTTTTTGCGAGAAAGTAACAAAGAAAAGCAGCTATTTTATTTTGTGGTATAGAAAAAAGAATTTTTTTAAATAATAAGGAGGAAATAAACATGATGATGATTTTAAAACGGAAAGAGGTCCTGATTGGCTCGCTGATTTTGCTGATTCTTGTGGCGGCGTTTATTAACTTTAACTATACGTCACAGCCGCCAGTCGATGATCCGAACGCGGCCCTAACCTCCGCCAACGCATCCGCAACGCCGTCACCGCAGGCGACCACACCGCCGGACGGGCAGGCCGACGAAACGGCGCGTAAGATGGGCGAGGCACAGTATGTCAACTCAAATGCAGCACAGACAGAGGCGGGGTATTTTGCCGAGGCGCGTATGAACAAAGAAAGCGCACGGAGCAAGTCAATGGAGATGCTCAACGAAATGCTCAATAATGCAAACATCGACGCGGAAAGCAAGAAAAAGGCGCAGGACGAGATGCTCGCACTCGCGTCTGTGACGGATAAGGAAGCTTCGTGTGAAAATTTAATCAAGGCAAAGGGTTTTGAGGAGTGTGTTGTATTCGTAAACGGCGACACGGCAAGCGTAACAGTTAAGTCATCCGGCCTTTCGAGCAGCGACCTTGCAAAAATACAGGAGATTGTCTCCTCTCAGACAGGGATTTTGATAAAAAATATAAAAATAGTTGAAGTAAAATAATCGGTATGATATAATAGTCTCAAAAGCGGAGCTTTTAAGACATTGGAAGAAGTCACTGTCGGGACATCGCCCCTCCTGCGGCACAAGCCGCATCGTGCCTTCTTCAGGTTTGTACGCTGAATTAGATATATTATACTTGTTTTTCACATAAATGTATCCATTATGCTTTTCTATAATACTTTTTACAATGGCTAGCCCAAGACCACTGCCACCCAGTTCTCGACTGCGAGACTTGTCCACACAGAAAAATGTGTCAAAAATATGAGACTTAGCCTCATCAGGAATACCGATACCGGTATCTGCAATAGTTACCTGAGCATCTGTTATTTCGATGAAAATGGAGCCGCAATCTACATTGTAGCGGATTGCATTGGAGATCAGATTAAAAAACGCTCGCTGCAACAAACTGTCATCGCCTAACACTGTTCCTTGGCCAGAAATCGTAATTTCAATTTGTTTAGTAGCAGCATATTCTTCAAGTTCAAAGACCGTTTCTTCAAGCAAAGGTCTCAACTCTACTGGTTCCTTTTTTCCTATCCCTTGTTCGTTGGTAAATGTGAGCAGATCTTTTACCAGATTGGAAAGACGCTCTGTGCTTTCTCCAATACTTTGGAGCAAATTTGTATATTCCTCAGGATTTCGATCTGGCTTCATTTGAAATACATCCAACTGGGTTTGAATCGCAGCGAGAGGGGTACGTAATTCATGGGCAGCATTAGCAGAAAAATTTTTTTGTACCTGATAAGACAGATTGAGTTTCTCGGTCATATTTTGAAACGCCTGAGCCAACTTTGCAACTTCATCTTTTGT
>URQR01000098.1 GCA_900550065.1 uncultured Eubacteriales bacterium
GTAACTATTTTGGGAAGTTGTATTTGCAACGAGTGTTTAGATAAAATTACAATTATGGATATGGACAATCCTCAATACTATAAGATTAAAGAAAAAATAAAATTAAATCCTGCACTGAAAGAATGGATCGTAGTTTTTCGCATTGTAGATGTAGTGTCAAGTATGGTAGAGAACCTTTTTGCACAAGCAGCCCACATCGAATTGGTTAAAAACAATCCTCTTTTAGGTGTCAATTTGAGAAATGCGAAAAATAAACAGGGCATGTACTGGGAAGGAAAACCGGAAACGGAATACTAAGAAAAAACAGAAGGAAAACAATAATTTATATGTGTTGTTTTGTCTTGCCCGATGCATGATACTGCTGCATAAGGGATAAGATTTCTTTTTTGTTTTTATTTGCCAGAAACAAAGGAAGCAAAAAATGAACATTGTGTCCGTTGGTATATATTTTATCACAGCGTGGACGTGGATAGCAGGGGTTTAGCCGCGCAGCCGCTTCAGTTATTGTAACCCCGAGTAAATTGAGACGGTAGCCGATTTGAAACGGATATGGAAAAAATTTATAAACAAAGATTTCTTCTACGTCCGCCCACGGTATAAAAATAGGATTTTTCATACGTTTAAAAAGTGTAAAACCGTTTGGTGCAATGAGTAACATATCCTTTGCTTTGCACACCAAAAAAATTATATATCCACTACAGCTGCCGAACAGCAGAAAGAAAAACAGTCCGGGTAAAAAGTCACGAAACATTAAAACAATGCCGGACACAGCGAAGAAAAATGGTGGAATTGTGCAGAACAGGAGCTTTACGCGGCTATATTTTACAACGACTGGCTCCATAGAATCTCTCCTTAAGACAATGAAAAACGGCAAAGTATAAATAAAACAAAAGACCAACCGCCGAGAGCAATTGGTCTTTTTATGGAGCGGAAGACGAGATTCGAACTCGCGACGTTCACCTTGGCAAGGTGACGCTCTACCACTGAGCCACTCCCGCATATCTTTTGGACGTAAATCATTTTAGCACAGAAACGCATATTTGTAAAGCCCTTTTTTAATTTTTTTCAAAATTCTTGTCCGAAGGACTGATGAAAAGCGGGAAAATGCGGAAAATAGGGAAAGAAAATTAAAAAAATGCTTGCAAAGGCAGCATGTATGTGGTAAAATACTTGAGTGATACGGATGGTCCTCTGCCGATAGCCGGGCATGAACATCTATGAAGAAGGGAGGCAAATGCAAATGGACTTGATTAAGTCGCTTACAGAAAGCCAGATCAGAACAGATTTACCTCAGCTTAATATCGGTGACACGCTTAAGGTTTACTTTAAGGTTATCGAGGGTACTCGCGAGAGAATCCAGATGTTCGAAGGAACGCTTATTAAGAAAAACGGCGGCGGTATTTCCGAATCCTTTACGGTAAGACGTGTGTCTTACGGCGTAGGTGTGGAGAGAACGTTCCCTGTGAATTCCCCGAAGATCGACAAGATTGAGATTTCGAGGAAGGGTAAAGTCAGAAGGGCGAAGCTTTACTACCTGCGTGACAGGGTTGGTAAGAGCGCAAAAGTAAAAGAAAGAATATAATGACGATTACAAAAGGGACAGGCTTTGTCCCTTTTGTATTAGCCGTTCTATTGACAATCAGTCAAGCTGCACCGCATGCTGGGAGGGATTGGTATGGACGAAAACAAAAAGGATTATAATACGGAAAACGAGACGTTTGACGATAAGATAGAGTTGGAAAAAGACCTTGATGTAGAAATCGAGGATGGTGCCGCAGAAGGCGCAGGAATGGAAATATCCGTGGAGGCGGCGTCGCTGGAGGATGCGCAGGCCGCGGCCGGGGGCTTTAATATTTGGAAGGAAATTCGTGAATGGGTGTTTGCAATTGTGCTGGCGCTCGTCGTGGTTGGGCTGATTAAAGGCTTTTTGTTCGACTTTGTTGTGGTTGACGGACGCTCAATGCAGACGACGCTAATGGACGGCGACCGGCTTGTGCTGACGAAGATGGGCTATCAGCCGCAGCACGGCGACATCATTGTGCTCGATTCCCACTATAAATCGCGTGAGGCATATATCGCCATGCAGAAGGAAAAGAAGGGCGACAGTTTCGGCTGGTTCGACGAGTTTCAGCTGCGCTGGCTGCCGTGGGAGCAGAAAAAGCACGCGATTGAGCCGCGTCATTATGTCAAACGCGTGATTGGGCTTCCGGGCGATACGATTGATATTGATGAAGCGACAGGCGATGTTATTGTAAATGGTGAAAAAATCGACCAGTCGTATTTGGATGAAAATGTGCACACCTACCGCGGGCGGGAAACACAGTTTCCGTATACCGTACCGGAGGATTGTGTGTTTGTAATGGGCGATAACCGTGAGGATTCGTTAGACAGCCGTTATCAGTCGCTCGGTGCTGTGCCGTACAAGGCAGTCATGGGGAAGGCGGCGTTCCGGTTCTGGCCGTTTACTTCGTTTGGAAGTATTTATAAATAAAGATTGGGCAAAATAGTAAATACAGAGTATAAAATGGGGGTGGCCGGTAGGTTTGGCTGACCCCCTGCTTTTTTAACAGACGGAAAGTGGAGGATAAGATGGAATTACAATGGTATCCGGGCCATATGGCGAAAACGCGGCGGCTCATCGACGAAAATTTGAAGCTGATTGACGTTGTAGTAGAAATCATTGACGCGCGCGTCCCGGTGTCGAGCCGCAACCCAGACTTTGACACGTTGTTTGCCGCTAAGCCGCGCGTAGTGGTCATGAATAAATTTGATTTAGCGGACGAGCGCGCAACGGCGGCGTGGGAGACATGGTATCGGGAAAGCGGCGTACCGGTTATTTTGACAAATTCGATGAGTGGCAAAGGCGTGGACAAAATCGCCGGCGCGGTTAAAGGAGCGATTGCGGACAAGCTTGCGCGCGACGCGGCGCGCGGCGTCAATAAGGCGGTTCGGCTCATGGTTGTGGGTATCCCAAACGTCGGAAAGTCGTCGCTCATTAACCGCTTGTCGGGCCGTGCGGCGGCGAAGACGGGTGACCGGCCGGGCGTAACAAAAGGGAAGCAGTGGATTCGGCTGAAAAACGGGATGGAAATGCTTGATACGCCGGGGATTTTGTGGCCGAAGTTTGAGGATCAGACCATAGGGATGCATCTGGCGTTTATCGGCTCAATCCGCGATGAAATTATGGATGTGGAGACGCTCGCCTGCTATCTGTTGGATTATTTAAAAGGCCGGTATGCACCGCTTTTGATGCAGCGGTATAAGCTTGAAGGCGATATTTCGGCTATGACGGGTTATGAGCTATTAGAGTATATAGGAAAAAAGCGTGGATTTATCATTTCGGGCGGCGAAGTCGACACGTACCGCGGCGCGAACGTAGTTTTAGACGAATTTCGCGCGGCAAAGATTGGGCGCGTGACGCTGGAGTGGCCGCCGGAAGATACAATAGGCCGCGCGTGAGAAAGGAAGGACGCTGTGAACAAACTGTATCTTGTCACGGGGGCGGCGGGTCATTTGGGAAACACGGTGGTGCGGATGCTCGCCCAAAAAGGGGAAGCGGTTCGTTCGCTCGTTTTACCGGGCGAGCAGCACTGTAGTGCAATTTCGGCTCTATCGGAGGTCTATACGGGCGATGTGAGTGATAAGGCCTCGCTCAAGGCGTTTTTTACGGCGGAAAGCGGCGCGCAGATATATGTAATCCATTGTGCGGGCATCGTGTCAATTGCGTCAAAATTTGACCAAAAGGTCTATGATGTAAACGTGAAAGGTACAAAAAATATGATTGAGCTGTGTCAGGAGCACAGCGTGCGCAAGCTTATTTATGTCAGTTCGGTCCATGCAATACCGGAGCTGCCGCACGGGCAGGTGATTGCGGAAACGGATCGGTTTGACCCGGAGCGGGTAGAAGGGCTTTACGCCAAGACAAAGGCGGAGGCGACCGCGCTGGCGCTGAAGGCAGCAGCGCAGGGGCTTGACGTCTCCGTGGTTCATCCGTCGGGCATCTGCGGGCCGTATGATGCTGGCCGGGGGCACCTGACCCAATTGTTTATTGATTTTTATAAGGGACGTCTGACCGCTGGGCTCAATGGCGGGTATGACTTTGTGGATGTGCGCGACGTTGCCGCGGGTATCCTCGCGTGTTGTGAAAAAGGGAGACGCGGCGCGTGCTATATTTTGTCAAACCGCTATTTTTCTATTCCGGAATTGCTCGGAATTTTTCATGAGGTGTCCGGAAAGCGGCGTGTCAGAACGGTTCTGCCACTGTGGTTTGTGCGCATGACAGCTCCAATTGCGGAGCTGTACTATAAACTTTTGCGGCAGCCGCCGCTCTACACGGTCTACTCGGTGTACACGCTGACGAGTAACGCGCACTTTTCGCACGAAAAAGCGGCGCGCGCGCTCGGCTACACGGTGCGTCCGTTTACACAAACGGTGGAGGATACGATGCGCTGGCTGCAAGAGCAGGGGAGAATTTGATTTTTGACAAAAGAAAAAAGCCGTCATACGACGACTTTGGCGTGCTTCGGCAAAACTCAGTCAACTATAAATTCTTTCATGTCTGCTTTGAAGCTATCTGCGCTTGCTTCGGGGCAATGTGCTTCTAAAATGATTGGTTTGCTTAAATCGAGGGAAAAGATACCCATAATCGACTTTGCATCCACGACATATCTGCCCGATGTCAAGTCAACATCAAAGTCGTACTTGTTTACTGCGTTAACGAAGTTCTTTACACTGTTGATTGAGCTAAGCGAAATGTTAAATGTTGTCATATAAAACGCCTCCTTCTTTCTATTTACGGTGTCTATTACCGTATATTGTAATATTACCACTTTATAGCATAAATAGTCAATGGTATTTGCGAAAATTCATAAAATTTTTACGATTCGTACAAGGACTGGAGAAATGAGACAAAATGAAAACGGTTGCATTTTATACACTTGGCTGTAAGGTCAATCAATACGAAACACAGGCGATGCGCGAGCTTTTTTTTGACGCGGGCTATGAGGAGGCCGGCTTTACGGAGCGGGCGGACGTGTATGTTATCAATACCTGCTCGGTCACGAGCCTGTCCGACCGTAAGTCGCGGCAGATGATTGGCCGCGCGCGGCGCACAAACCCCGACGCGGTCATCGTTGCAGCGGGCTGTTATGCGCAGACAGCGGCGGAGGAGGTTGGCAATATTGATGGCGTGAACCTTGTTATTGGCACGCAGGGCAGAAAGGATATTGTAACGCTCGCGGAACAGGCCGCCGGAAAGCGGCAAAACTGTGTGACGGATATCCTGCATACCCACGCGTTCGAGGATTTGTCCGTCCATGCCTACAGCGAAAAGACGCGCGCGTATATCAAGGTGCAGGAGGGGTGCAGCCAATTTTGCTCGTACTGTATCATTCCATATGCGCGCGGCCCGGTGCGAAGCAGGCCGCACGGCGAAGTCCTTGCGGAGGCGCGCCGGCTCGCGCAGGCAGGGTATCAGGAATTGGTGCTTGTGGGGATACATATTGCCTCTTACGGAAAAGATTTGCCGGACACATCGCTGGAACGGTTGATTCAAGAAATTAATGGAATTGAAGCGGTGCGCCGTATCCGGCTCAGCTCCATTGAACCGATGACGCTCGACGGTGCGTTTTTGCGCGCTGTGGCGGGCGCGGACAAGCTGTGCCATCATTTTCATATCTCGCTCCAGTCGGGCTGTGACGCGACGCTTGCGCGTATGAACCGAAAATACACGACTGCGCAGTTTGCGCAAATTGTGGAGGGGCTGCGCGCCGCCTTTGACGGCGCGGCTATTACGACGGACGTGATGGTAGGGTTTCCGGGCGAAACGGAGGAGGAGTTTGCGGCCTCGCTCGCGTTTGTAAAACAGATTGGCTTTGCTGATTTGCATGTGTTCCAGTATTCGCCGCGGCGCGGAACGCCCGCCGCTAAGATGGAGAATCAAATTGCGCCGGAGGTCAAGCACACCCGCAGCGAGCGGATGATTGCGGCGGGGAAAGAAAGCCGCGACGCATTTTTGCGTGGGTTTACCGGGCGGGAAGCGACCGTTTTGTTCGAGCAGGAGCACGCGCATCAAACCGGCTGGTACGAAGGGAAAACGGAAAATTATATAACAGTCGTATGCGAATCGGCGCGAGACCTGTCGGGAGAGCTTTTGGGCGTTTATCTCGAGCGTGCAGAGGACGGAATCTTGTACGGCCGGCTGGGATAGGAGGAAATCGTATGAAGTCGAAAACAGTTCTGATTACGGGGGCGTCGCGCGGAATTGGCCGTGCGTGTGCGGAAAAGTTTGCGCAAAACGGTCACCGCGTTATCATCAATTATAAGCAGAGCCGCGCGGCGGCGGAGGCATTGGTACGCGGGCTGAGGGAGGCCGGCTGTTATGCCGCCGCATTTTGTGCCGATGTTTCAGATACGGAACAAGTGGACGATATGTTTGCGTGGATTACGAAACAATTCGGCGGGGTGGATATTTTGATCAACAACGCCGGAATTGCAAAGACAAAGCTGTTTTGTGATACCAGCGAGCGCGACTGGGATGAGGTGTTTGACACAAATGTAAAGGGGATGTACCACTGTACCAAACGCGTCCTGCCGTACATGATTCGCAAAAAAGACGGTAAGATTGTGAATGTATCCTCCATCTGGGGTATCTGTGGTGCGTCGTGCGAGGTGGCGTATTCCGCGTCCAAGGCGGCGGTGATTGGCTTTACAAAAGCGCTGGCGCAGGAGGTAGGCCCGAGCGGCATTTGCGTCAACTGTGTCGCGCCCGGGGTCATTGACACGGATATGAACCGCGCCCTTACAGAGGAAGATACCGACGCACTGCGGGAACAGACGCCGCTCGGACGGCTTGGCACAGTGGAGGAGGTCGCGGACGCGGTTTATTTCCTTGTGAGTGAACAGGCCGGGTTTATTACCGGACAGGTGCTCAGCCCGAACGGCGGGTTTATTTGCTAAAAGATGAATAGACAGAGGGGATGCAAATGCAGCAAGCGGCGGAAATTTTAGAGAAATGGGGCTTTTGCGGCGCGGTTGTGCTGCAGCAGTACGATGTGGCTGGCGGCAGGCTCGTGTATAGCGTGCAGGCTGGGGAACAGACGCTTATATTAAAGGGACAGCCCATGGATGTACCCGAAGAAAAGCTGCGTGCGTTGGTTCATGCACACAAATACCTCGGAAATGAGAAGCATATGGCGCCGCGGCTGTATGAGACGCCGGGTGGAGACGGCTATATAGAGGACGGCGGCTTCTATTACTACGTTATGGAAGCGGTTTCGGGGCGGAATGTATTAGAAACGCCGGAGGAGGAGTACCTGCTCGGGCAGGCGGCTGCGAGGCTGCATCATTTGACGGACTATTGTCATCCCTCTACGCTAAACGTAAAGAAACAAATTCGTACAATCGAGGGCTGGTTTGCCGACCGGGCGTGGAAGGCGGAATTTGACGCAATTGTGGCCCGGCTGCCCGACTTTGACGCATACCGACAGTGCTTTATCCATACGGACATTGGCCCGTATAATGCAATGCGCGACGATGCCGGCAGGATTGTTTTTATTGATTTGGACGACAGTGGTATTGGCTCGCAGTATGTAGATTTGGGCTGGCCTTTTATCA
>URQR01000099.1 GCA_900550065.1 uncultured Eubacteriales bacterium
CCGTATTTGCGGAGGCAATTGAGCGTATTTATGAAGATTTGTCGGTCAGCACGCTGTTTATTTAACGATTTTTGCAAATACTATTAACAATTAACGTACGAAAGGGCCGGGTCAGTGAAAACCGGGCCTTTTTGGCGTATCTGGGCAGTATATTTCATGGCGGAAGGGTTTGTTTTTTATGTTTTTAATTGCTGGACTCGGCAATCCGGGTAAAAAGTACGAAATGACACGGCATAATATCGGCTTTGAAGTGATAGATTATATATCGAAAGAATATGGGATCAAGGTCAACAAAATAAAGCATAAGGCGCTTCTTGGCGAGGGCATATTGCAGGGCGAGCGCGTTTTGCTGGCAAAGCCGCAGACGTTTATGAACCTAAGCGGCGAGAGCATACGCGAGATTTGTGAGTACTATAAGCTTTTGCCGGAACAAATTATTATAATTTATGACGATATTGCGCTGCCGGCGGGCTCGGTCCGGATTCGTGCAAAGGGTTCTGCCGGCGGGCATAACGGGATGAAGTCAATCATCTACCAGCTGCAAACGGACGAGTTTATGCGGCTGAGACTCGGTGTCGGCGCGCCGCAGCACGAAGACTACGATTTAAAAGATTATGTGCTTGGACGCTTTGGCAAGGAGGAAGCGGACGATATCATATCGGCGGTGAAGCTTTGCCCGGACGCGCTTACGGTCATGATGCGCGACGGCGCGGCCGCGGCTGCGTCACGGTTTAACCGCACGGTAAAACACACGGACAGCGAAGACGAGAGGTGAGCGGATGCCGTTTGAAACAGTTTTTGACAACTACAGCGAGTTTGAGGAGCTGATTCGCTGTATCCAAAACAATATTACGCCAGTCAACGTAATTACAGGGGTGGGGGCGCAGCGCGCACACCTCCTTTTTGGCGTACAAAAAAAGCTGAACCGGCCTATCTTTGTGCTGACGGCGACAGATGTTGAGGCGCAAACGCTGGTCGAGGATTTACGCTTCTTTTTTGCGCCGGAGCAGGTGCTATTATTTCCATCAAAGGAATATGTCTACTACGATATCGACAGCGTCAGCCGGGAGATGAGCCTTCGGCGGCTGGCGGTTTTGGCACAGCTGGCGGACGGGGCGCAGGATAAAATTGTTGTCGCGGGCATTGACGCGGCGCTGCAATATAGTGCGGATAAAAAAGCGTTTACGGAGAATATCCTACACTTTACTGTTGGCGGCACGGCCGATATTGACACCCTTAGCGAAAAGCTTGTCACGATGGGCTATGTGCGCGAGGATATGGTCGAGGGATGCGGCCAGTTTTCGGTTCGCGGCGGCATCGTCGACATTTTCGGCGCGGGCAGTGAAAATCCTGTTCGGATTGAATTTTTCGACGATGAGGTCGACTCGATTCGGACGTTTGACGTGGGCGAGCAGCGCTCAATTGATAAATTAGAGCGGGTAACGGTCTATCCCTGCCGGGAGATTTTGTTTGACACGGCAGGAAAAGAGAAGCTAAGCGCCTATATGGAAAAAACGCTTGCAAAGCTAAGGCGTAGCAAGGAGGACATATCCGATGCGGCCGAGCACCTTGCGGCGGATATTGAGCGTTTGGCTGAAAAGTACTACTTTGCCTCGCTCGACAAGTATGTCTACAACATTTATGACCGGATACCAACGATATTTGACTGGCTCAGCGAGGATACGCTCTATTTTATCGACGAACCGCGTAAGGTGGGCGAGCGGGCAAAGAGCTTTGAGTGGGACATGGGCGAAACGGTTTCCGCACTGATGGAAAAGGGCGTAATTTTGCCGGAGAAAAAGCCCTTTGCGGCGGAATATAAATCGGTGATGCACGAATTGGGCAAAAAGAGCTTGATTGGACTTGGTGGTGTATCGTTTGCAAGCCCTGACTACCGCACAAAGCAGCATTTAGACTTTGGAATCAAGAGCCTACACTCGTTTCATGGCAAAATGGAGTTTCTCTACGACGATTTGCGCGCGTGGCATCAAAAGAAATCGACGGTGATTATTCTTGCGGGCGGGCACAGCCGCGCCCAGCATCTTTGTACGGAGCTCAACAATCAAAACATTGAGTGCGTTTATACTGAAAAGTTGGAGCATATCACAAAAGGGAAAACGGTTGTGACGACGGGGAGCCTTTCGGGTGGGTTCGAGTACCCGCTTGTCGGCTTTGTACTCATCAGCGACCGCGAAATCTACCTCGAGCGGCGCAAGAGCCGGAAAACGCAGCAGGACAAAAACGCAGCGAAAATCCGCTCCTTTACGGATATTGCGCCGGGCGACTATGTCGTACACCAGACGCACGGAATTGGGCGTTACGAAGGCATACAGAAATTAAGCGTCGATAAGGTCACGAAGGATTATTTAAAAATTTCGTATCAGGGCACGGACTGCCTTTATGTGCCGGTCGACCAGCTCGATTTGTTGTATAAATACATTGGCGGTACGGACAAGGCCGTGCATGTGAATAAGCTTGGCGGCGCAGACTGGAATAAAACAAAAGAACGCGTCAAAAAGTCGACGGCCGACCTTGCTGAGCATCTTATTAAGCTTTACGCAGAGCGCGAGCAGACGAAGGGGTATGCTTTTTCGGCGGACACGCCGTGGCAGCGCGAGTTTGAGGACAGCTTTGGCTACATTGAAACGCCCGACCAGATGCGCTCGATTGAAGAGGTCAAGCGCGACATGGAGTCACAGCGGCCGATGGACCGCCTGCTGTGCGGCGACGTCGGCTATGGCAAGACGGAGGTGGCGATGCGGGCGGCGTTTAAGGCGGTCATGGACTCAAAGCAGGTGGCCTACCTCGTGCCGACGACGATTTTGGCGATGCAGCACTACAACAATTTTGCGCAGAGAATGCACGATTTTCCAATTCGGGTGGAGATGCTGTCGCGGTTCCGTACGGCGGCCCAGCAGAAGGAAACGATTGCGCGGCTCAAAACAGGGGAAACAGACATTATTATTGGGACGCACCGGCTTTTGTCAAAGGATTTAGAGTTTAAAGACCTCGGCCTGTTGATTATTGACGAGGAGCAGCGCTTCGGCGTGGCGCATAAAGAGGCGCTCAAGGAAATTCGTAAGAATGTCGACGTGCTCACGCTGACCGCAACACCGATTCCGCGTACGCTGCACATGGCAATGGTGAATATCCGCGACATGAGCGTGATTACTCAGCCGCCGGAAAACCGCTACCCGGTACAGACGTATGTCATGGAGCAAAACGACGACATTTTAGCTGATGCAATCAAGAAGGAAATTGGGCGTGGGGGACAGGTGTATTACCTCTACAACCGCGTAGCGGGCATACAGGGCGTCGCACGGCGCATTAAGGCGCTTGTGCCGGAGGCACGTGTCGGCGTCGGACACGGAAAAATGAAGGAAGAAGAGCTCGAAAACGTGATGATGGATTTGATGGACGGCGAGATTAATGTACTTGTTTGTACGACAATTATTGAGACGGGGCTCGATGTGCCGAACGTCAATACAATTATCATTGAAAATGCGGACAGGATGGGGCTTGCGCAGCTCTATCAGCTGCGCGGCCGCGTCGGGCGCTCGAACCAGCTGGCATACGCGTATCTGACGTATCGGCGCGACAAGATGATTACTGACGTGGCGCAGAAGCGACTCGGCGCAATCCGCGAATTTACGGAGTTTGGTTCCGGCTTTAAGATTGCGCTGCGCGACCTTGAAATACGCGGCGCGGGCAATCTACTCGGCGCGCAGCAGCACGGACATATGGACGCGGTGGGCTACGACATGTACTGCAAGCTTTTGAAAGAAAGCGTCGACGAGCTGCGCGGCGAGCATACGGAGGAAGAAGCTGCTACAACTGTCGACCTGCGTGTCGACGCACATATTCCGGAAAGCTTTATCAGAAACCAGAACCAGCGCATTGACATTTACAAAAAGATTGCGTCGATTGCGTCTTTGCAGGATAGCTACGACGTGGAGGAAGAGATCGAAGACCGTTTCGGTACAATTCCGCAGCCGGTGCGTAACGTTATTGACATTGCGCTGATTAAGGCAGATGCGCACGCACTTGGGATTATTGAAGTAACGCAAAGCGACAAGGGCGTGATGTTTGTGTTCGACTTAAAGCGCGTTGACATGAAGGCAGTATCGGGCGTCATCTCGCAAAGTAAGGGGAAAGCGCTGTTTTCCGCGGGGGAGAGACCGTATCTGATTGTTCGGGAGCAGCCGGATTCGCCGGAAAAGCTGCTGTCGAATATTAAGTTTTTGTTACAATGCATGAAAGAATTGCAGATGGCGTGAAATTTTGTTATACTATAACTAATTTTACCTCCGGCGTTGCCGGGACGGAAAAAACAAAAAGGAGTTGGAGTTTGTGAAAAAGAGAAAGATTATTGCGCTTCTTTGCGCGCTTGTTTTCTGTGTCGGTGTGTTTGCCGGATGCGTACAGGATTCGCAGGAGATTTTTAGTGTAAACGGGGAAAAGGTTACACGCGGGAAGTTTATGTTCTTTTTGGAAAACATGAAAGAAATGATAGCGGAAGAATCCAATCTTGATATAAAAGATGCAAGTTCTTGGGAAACGGCAGAGATTGAAAATAAAAAGGCGATTGATGTAGCGAAAGAAAACGCGCTTAACGACGTCGTTTCGCTAATGGTACAGGTACAAAGGGCGAAGGAAGAAGGTATTACGCTGTCAAACGACGACAAAAAGGCGATTGGAAAGCAGAAAAACAGCTTTGTCCAGCAGTACGGCGGTGAAAACAGCTTTAATGAGCAGCTTAAAAAGTGGCAGATTACGTCGGACATATTTGACGAAATTTTACAGGACTATAAGTATGCGTCTAAGCTACAGGAAAAGTACATGGCGGAGGATGCAAAAATTTCAACCGTTACCGACGAAGAAATTCAGGCAAAGTACGACACGGAACGCGAAAAGTCGCTGCGTGAGAATATTTTTGCAAAGCATATTCTAATTATGACGAAGGAAGCAACCGACACGCAGGAGGCGGTTACGGACGAGCAGGCGCGTGCAAAGGCGCAGGAAATTTTAGACCGGATTAAGGCCGGCGAGGATTTTGACACCTTGATGCGCGAATACTCAGAGGACGGCGAAACCTCTTTTGAAGGGTATAGCTTTACGCACAATGACGGACAGTTTATTGCTGAATTTGATAATGCGGCCTATGCGCTGGGAATCGGCGATGTTAGCGACTTGGTGAAAACACAGTATGGATATCACATCATCAAAAGACTGCCAATGCAGGAGGAATTCCCCGCGCTTGCAGACGTCAGAGATAACGTAATTAATATGATTAAGAGCGAACGGTACCAGACAAAGGTATCGGAAGAATGGGTTCCTGCTGCGACGATTGTAAAACAGGAAGAAGTATTTAATAATATCAAATAGGTTTGCAAGAACAAAGCCTTGCGTTTGTGATACAGAAAGGTTGGGGGATACGGTATGAAGCAAGAGGAACGGCTGGCGGCGGGGCTGGTGTTTTGCCCCGGCGACCCGGAGCTGAAAAAAATTAAGCTGCGTACACATAATCTGTGTACAGAATATAACCGTACTTTTGAGGATGAAACGGAAGAAAGAAGTCGGCTCATCTCTGAAATATTCGGCGCATTTGGTGAAGGCGGTTTTATTCAGGGACCGATGTACATCCACTACGGCGTGCATACAAAAATTGGCAGTCACTTTTTTGGGAATTTCAATCTGACAATTCAGGACGATGCATCGGTCACGATTGGGGACCATTGTAATTTCGGTCCGAATGTGACAATTGTGACGCCGGTCCATCCGATGCTGCCGAATGAACGTAACGTTATTTATGACCAAGACGGCGCGGAAAAGCGGGTGTGCTATGCAAAGCCTGTGAGCATTGGAAACAATTGCTGGTTCGGCGCGAACGTGGTT
Organism: uncultured Eubacteriales bacterium; assembly: GCA_900550065.1. GTDB lineage: Bacteria > Bacillota > Clostridia > UBA1381 > UMGS1253 > Aphodoplasma. Next base: position 5,896 of record URQR01000099.1, read on the forward strand.
GTTTGTCCGGGCGTGACGATTGGCGATAACTGTGTGATTGGGGCGGGCAGCGTAGTAGTTAAGGACATTCCAGCGAATAGCTTTGCTGCCGGGAACCCCTGCCGTGTAATCCGCGAAATTACAGAGGCCGACAGCCTAAAGCATAAGCCGGAGATTTTAGGCGGCTATCGAGTTGAGTAAAAAAGAACCGTACCAAATTGGTACGGTTCTTTTTTATAAATCTTTTGTCATCTGCATGTAATCGAGCACTTCATAACCCATACTTTCGTACAGCTTAATCGCGCCGGCGTTGCCGCGCGTTACCTCCAGCCGGAACCGTTTTGCGGTCTCTGCGTAGTGCGCATGGATGTACGTAAGCAGCTTTGTTCCAATGCCCTGCCCGCGATAATCATCCGGCACATAGATCTCCTCGACCCATACGACCATTCCGCCGACCTCGTTAGAGTAGGTAAAAGACAAAAGCGCATATCCTTTTATACATCGCTCTTCCTCGTAGACAAGGCAGGCCGTATAGGGATCGCCCTCTACACATTTTGTAAACGTAATATCGTAATTTTTTGGTTCGACAGGGTGCAGTACGGCGCTGGAATGGTAAAAGCCGTCAATCAACTCCATAAATCTGTCATAGTCGTGCTTCTCTAACGCTCTAATGGACATATTTGCTGCGCTCCTTATTAAATAGTTATAGCTCCAAATAGCTGAAATGCATATAGTCTTTCGGGTTGCTCCACTCGTCGCCGCCCCACACGAAGCCATACTTTGAAAAGATACTTACGACCTCACTGTCCGGCGCGATAGAGTAGATGTTTTCTTTCGGCAACCAGAAGCCTCCGATGGTGCTGCCGTCTTTATATAAACAATAATTTTCATTATAGTTGATATCGATTGCCGTGCCGTAATTGTGGTGTGAATACCGGCCGGACGACATCGTGTCGCGCCACGCATATGCGCCGACATCTTTCATAGGGAAACGTTCCTTCCCGTTAAAAATCTCTTCAAAGGCCGCTTTTGTGATATCGGCAATCTTTTTGTGTACGGTAAGCCACGCTTTGGAGGCATATTTTTGCCCGTTTTGGTCTACGCGCCAGACGTTGACCTCAATTTCCTGCATCACGCTGTCCGCCGCTTCTTTGGAGTCGATGGCCTTTCCGCCAAACACGAGCAGCTCCTTTTCCTCGAGTGTATAGACCGGTTCTACATAAGCAGAAAGCGTCAGCTTTTTCGTGGAGACAGAATCGGCCGCGCTGACAATTATTTTGTACTGTTTTCCAATTCTTATGTTGTCAAATGCAAAGCTATTTGTATGGCTATAGAGCGTTTTGACGTATACATCCTCGTCGGAATACCAAAAATTTGACGAATCGAGGTAAATGTCGATTTTGTACTCCGAAGCGGACGCAATCATAGGAAATTCTACGCTCAGTTTACGGTCTTGATACGCAATCAGCTTACCGTCGCCTTTTACCACTGCACTAAGATTGCTGTATACAGAATCATCGGTATTGCCAAGCGGCCCAAGACAGTTTTGTTTTTGCTGTTCCGTAGCGAACGTGTCGAAACAACGGTAAATTATAACGATAGCCTGCTCGCGCGTCGTATGGGCCTCGGGCCAAAGCTCGGTTTCGCTCATCCCTTTTAAAATTTCATTTTTTTGGCAAAATACAACCGGATTGATGGACCAGCTTTTGACCGCATTTGTATCCGTGTAG
>URQR01000100.1 GCA_900550065.1 uncultured Eubacteriales bacterium
CGCCAGCGGAAACGGAGCCAGCGCCGATTGCGGCGGCCGTCACCGTGGCCGTAGCGGGATCGGGCGGCGTGATGGTACCCTCTTTTGTTGTGAACGTTGCGCTCGCCGTCACGCTCGTGCCGAACAGGTCTTTCACCGACTCGTCGAACGAAACCGTGTACGTTTTTCCGCCCGCCAGCACACCCGCGCCGAACGTAAGCGTGAGCTTGTTCGGGTTCATTGCATCAAACGTAACCGCCGTGGGCGAGAACGTTGCCGTGCCGTCCGACACCTTTACCTTGTCCGCACCCGTCATCGTCGTTGCGTCAAGGTCGAAGACCAGCTTCGCGCCGATTTCAGCGCCCGCCGGGTCAACGTCAGCCGTCTTGTCCAGCGTCAGCGCCTGTGCGTCAGCGTGCTGCTGGTAGATTTTCACGTCGTCAAGATAAAGCTCGTTTTGTTTTGCACTCCATGCAGCCGGATTTCCAATGAAGGAAACATCAAGTTTTCCTTTTGTTAGGTAATTTGTGCTGCTAAGGTCGATTGTTTTTGTTTCTATAACACCATTTCCGACCGGATTTCCGTCCGCGTCCGTGATACCACCCGTCAAAATAGTCTTTACACTGCACTGCGTCATATCCGTTGGATGCAAATACAAATATGTGTCAAACCGAATCCACTGTTTTTCCTTCCATTTTAAGGAATCATAAATATTTTTCGGCTGACCCGGATAGGTGTCTTGCGTTGAAATATTATTTTTCATCGAGAGATGGAATAATGATAAAACATTATCTCCGCCGATGAACGCTTGCCCCTGCCTGTCGCGAACAGCAAGCATAAAGTTTGGCCAGTCGTTAAAGCCTAAATATACCCTGCCGGAAATCACGAGTGGTTTTGTCGCGTCTACAGAGGTGTTGATAAACGGTGTCGTCTGACCGGCGTTCGACGATTGGAACGCAACGACCTTGTTGCCTGAGCCGTCTGCGGTTGAGTCGTCGATTACCTTAACGTAGCCGTAGTTCCCGCCGTTGCTTGCATGATCGAACTTCCCGAGATCGATGCTTCCGCCCGAAAAGTCTTCATATAAAAGATAATCTTTTTCATCATACTCCGGCGCTTCCGTAGCCGTAATATCACGGTATTGTGATTTTACAAGGCCTGCCTGTGCGTATACATAGTCGCTGCCCACTCCATCCGGTGTAAAGGTAAAGCTTGCGCCCGTTACCGGCTGTAATTCGCCGTTAAGATACCAACGAATTGTGGATACATCTATAGTATCTGTCGGAGTATACGCAACGCTGAAGTTTACCGGCTCAAGCGAGCCTGTTACTTGATTGAGATTGTTCGGCGTATTGATTGTTAAATCTTTTATACTGGTATCCTCTAAAGGAGTATCAATCTGGGATATTACAATATCGCCATAGTTCGGGATTGCGTCGTACATAATATAATATTTGCCGTTTTCCTCTTGCACTGTAATGCTCTGTGTGCTGTCGTTTTGCACCACTTTTGCGTACGCCCACGTAGCTGGTACTTCGCTCTTGAGTGTGAGCGGGTCGGAGAAATATTTTTTATCCAAATCGTGCGTTAAGGAAATCACGCGCGATGTCCTTGTTGCTGTATCAATTAACGTGGAGGACTGCCGCTCGCGAATATACTTCATCGCTTCACCCATCGGTGCAACCCATATTTTTCCTTCCTCTTGCAGCTTGCCTGCATACGCCATATGTGCCTGACCGATATTTGCCCGGATTGGGCGGTAGCCGCCGTCGCTGAGATAAGCGGGGTTACCATCATCGCCAATCCCTTCCCAGCAAACAGAATGCCACATCTCAACGAGCCACTTGTTTTCTGAAACTGCTTCGTCAAGCCAAGCGTTCATCGTTTCAACTGTTTCGCCATCGTACGGACGATCAATTTTCTGATAGTTTTCTACGCTTCCGACAACGCCTTGCACCTTAATGTCGAAGAAATCCTCCTCGGTCATTTCAAGGTTGTTGAGGCCGCGGTTGCCTGTGCGCATACCATAGTAGCTCTCATAAATATACGGCAGCATTTTATCAGTCAAAAGGCCGTCGCCCGGGCAGTAGAGCAGTACATCTTGACCGGGGAACATCTTCCGCAGCGCAGCCTGCGAGCCCGGAATCTCACGCTCAAGGTTTGCGTGCATAATATCGACCTGATCTTTGCCCGGATGTGTGTACGAGTGGCTGACGATTTCAAGATTTTTATCCTTTTGCGTCATTTCGAGTGCAATCGGTCTGAAAATATTGTCGTCGCCCGTCATCCAGTTATAAATTGCAAGTGTTGTACCGCGTAAGTTATATTGTTCAAACCACGGACGGTAGTAGTCGCGTGTCGAAACGCCATAACCATCGTCCATCGTAATCGAATAGATTGCGTCTCTGCCGCCTTTTACCTTTAAAATTTCTGTGCTATACTCGAGCGTATTGCTGTATACAACTTGGACAGCAGGCGCGAGCAGGACTTTATCTGTTTCATTGTTGATTAGGCTTGCCTTTAGCGTAATGCCTTCTTCGTCCGTGACGGGAGAGACTAATGTAACTGTCAGCGTTTGCGCACCGGTTACAGTCTGCGCTGGTGTTGCCTTTGACTGCACCAATACGCCGTTTTTAAATTGCTCCAAAAGCAATACCATTTCACGTCCCTGCTGGGTATATACCTGCGCAGAAGCGCTCGCCGTGCCCGCGTAGAGCTGGGTCACCGGCTTACCGTTAATTTCAATCGATAGCTTTGCACGTAAATCTTTACCGATAGGGTAGTGCGTCATATGCCGCCCGTCCGGTGCAGTAGAAATCAGCGTCATACCCTCTGCTACCATCTGCGCGCCGCTGGCAGCTTCACCGTCTTCGTTTATAACATGAATTGTCGGCGTTGTGCCTACTGTTTTTGGCGTAAAGAGCGTAATCAGCTCGTTTACAGTTACGGTGCCATAACCGGAAATCGTGTTGTCTGCCTCGATAATATCTTTTTCCGAAGTGAGGGCGGACTGCATTGCGTTTACATCCAAAGCGTCAATGCTGTGAATCTGATACAGCGAAAAATTGTCCATCCAGACGTTGCGCGCACTGGTAGATGATGCCTCCACACTCAGCATAACCTCTGCGAAATAGTCAAAGTTATTGAGCAAATTCATGGTAACTGGCTCATTAAATGCTTTCTCGCCGTTTACATAGAACTGCGCTTTTTTGGTTGTCATATCGGCCGCTATCGTCATGCGGTACCATGTATTCGCTTTGTACAAGCCTGCGCTCTTGTTATCAAACGTAATTGTGCCGTCTGTATTTAAGTTAATAATATTATTATAATTGCCCGTACCGCCGTTTTTGTCCGCAAAACGAACGACAAGCGCAGAGCGTGCGTCCGTGTTATCTGCTTTAAAGTCCCAAGTCATGACAAATGCGTTGCTGCCAACATCCTTTTTTGTCATATTCTGACGGCGGATGCTGGTTTTTGAACCGCTTGCTGCGGGAAGGTAGCCGTGGAGCATATTGCTGTAATCGTAATTAACGCCCTCAATGTATGCGCCGTCGTAGCCATAGTACAGATAACCGTTGTACTTTTGACCGTTTGTGAGCGTCTGCCCCACGAAACTATCAAAGTTTTCGTCGGCGTAAACATTGATAAGCTGATAGTCTTTTGCCTTACCGCCAAAGGTAACGCGGTAAACCATACCATCGTTTGCAGTTACGACAGCATCATCCGCAACGGGCGTTTCGTCAATAATGAGTTGTCCCGTATGGCCGCCGTAGAGCCGGATTTTACTGTAAAATACGTTTGCGGGCGTACCAAGCGGTGCGCATATATATTCCTCTGTATTAGAAAACAGATAGTCTGCGCTTTCGATACCCAAAACGGTATCCATATAGGAAACTTGATATACGTCGTAGACATTGCCGCTTACCGATTTAAAAACGGTATAATTACCGGCTTCAACGTTACCGCTGACCGCTGTTGTGAGCGCTGCGTCGCTGTAAATGCCGGCAAGCTGTGCGTTCGTCAGAGACAATCCATTTGCAAAAGCGTCCTGCGCCGCTGCAGAGGAGATATAAATTTTTTTGTCCGTGTCGCTTACGATATAGTCGCTTTTACTTGCAATACCCAATTGGTCAGTCGCCGGATTGTAGGCGCTGTTATACATTTTTAAATCGTCAAACGCGGCGCAAAAATCGTAGTCGCCCGCAGCGGAAGGCATGTTAATCCACACCTTAAAACGTCTCAAAAAATCAATCGAATTCAGTCCGCCGACCGGCTCGTTGTCTGCTACATTCACGCCGTTGATATAGACGCTCCAGCGCGCCGTTTTAAGGTCAATCGTTGCTGCAACCTTATACCAGCGGTTGGGCTCCCACTTCATGCCCGTGTCTGCGCCGTTTACCTTGATTGCGCCGCTCGTTTCAAACGATGCCATAGTTTTCATGTAAGAAGCGTTGTTATTCATTGGCACCTGAATCGCGAGCGGTGCTGAAGCCGTTTTGAGCAATACCGGGATTTCAATGGTGACGATGTCCTCCGATACATCCTCCGGCGTGTAATAAATCAAGTTTAAATCCGTTTTGCCGCCGTTGTTTTCACCGCCCTGAAAGCCGTCTATATTAAGCACGAGGCTTTCGTCAGAGGCAGCGCGCCCGCCGAGCCCGCCGGCGGGCGAGAGCGTCGTTGTGCCGGAACCGGCAATGTTCGAGCCGAATTCAAGACCTGTTTCGCTTTTGAGCGTCGCCGCATCAGTGATTGTTTTACCGGTAAAATTTTCATCAAGATAGGACTGAAGCTGAAATACCGTCAGTTCATAATAGCTATATGTACCGTTCGTATGGTTGACACGCACGTATCCATTTGTTAGCGTATCCGCCATTGCTTCGCCAGTTGCGTTTACAACGCTGATGGAAGATGCATCGTTTGCAGTAAAGCCGGAGAGCAGCTCCGCCGCGGTTACTGTCCCGGGAACCTGTACCGTATGCGCGCTATTGTCAATGGTTATTGCTGCGTTTGTGTGTGCTAATGTCGTCGGTTTAATCTCCGGCGCGGTTTTTGATACACCGACATAGAAATTATCAATATAATTGTTCGTCAGCGGGAAAAACTTCTTACCATCTACTGTCTTTGCAGACATAGTCATGAACAGGCGGACAAAGTTCAATTTTTTCGGGCTTGAACCTACTTTGTCGGCGATGCTGACCTTCGATACTTTCTTTACACCGTTAATATAGACGTCAAGCGTATTGTCCTCTGTGTAAACAACAAAGTCAAAACGCACCCATTTATTGACAGGCAGATTAAAGTCTGTCGGCGTGCCGAGAATTCTTACCTGTCCATTGCCGTTAATCGTTGTCATCATTTGTACGGATTTTCTTGTGTTTTCTGCGTTTTGCACGTCAAAGCGCATATCTTTCGCACCGTTTAAGCTGTCCGTCGCAAACTCAAACCCAAAGTGCAGAACATCGCCCTTTTCAAACGAATAGCCCGGCGCATCCGACGTATTCGTATTGTACTGAATATAGGGCATAATATCGCCGCCGGAAAGCGCGCCATTGTCCGACTCAGACGTGAGCGCGACAGCCGTGTCGCTGCTGTCCTTACCAAACAGGCCGTTTACGGGCTTTGTAGTAGTAACGCCTTCTACAATGCTGGCAAAAGACATTTGGTTGATTAATGCGTCTCCTGCATTAAACCCCGTAAAGGTTTCGGTTTTGCTCGTTTCCGCCGCAAAACTAACGGTGGGGAGCAGGCCTGCGCACATAGCGAGCGCTAATAGCAGGCACAATAGTTTTTTTGAATCGTATCTCATAAATTATTCTCCTCTCTTTGCTTGGTATGAGCAAACATTTTGTTGAGCTTATTATATAGTTTCGACAGAATAATGTAAATATCAATTCATAATTGTGGTAAAAACAGATGATTTTGCGTTCATATTTTGATACATAAATAAAAGAAGAAAAATAACAGAACAAATTTTTGTTTTTCTGTTGACAGAGAACCTATGTTCTGTTATAATCATATCAGAACATAGGTTCTAAAGTTTGCAAAAGAGGTGTTTAGAATATGTGCCATACAAAAAAGAGAATTGTTGTGAAAAATCGGTTTCGTTTTTTATTGTTTATTATCCTTACCTCCGCATTGATAAGTGCGGCAGTTTTTGCTTTTATGCTGCCGGGGCGGACAAGCGCGGACATTAGCCATAAAACAGATACAGTTTATATTGCGCCGGGGGATACGCTCTGGAGCATTGCTGATACATACACCGGCGGGAACGGCGACGTGCGGGAAATGGTGTATCGGATTAAAAAAATTAACAATCTGCCGTCGGCGGATTTGACGGTTGGACAAGCGATTGTTGTACCGCTGAATTAATTTGCCTCTTTACTACCCTATATAAGTTTGAAAAGCCCGGACGCTGTAAAAAACAGTGTCTGGGCTTTTCGCGTTTTATGTATTTATTAGCCTTCGCCGTTTGCGTCTTCATCCACAATAACGGTGACATCGTTGTGGAGCTGCAAAAGCGACGCGGGGACATCTGTTGTAACTTCACCGGAGAACATTTTGCGTACAACTTCCGCTTTGTTTTTACCGCTCGCAAGAACAAGAATTTTTTTCGCGCGCATAATTCCGCCGAGCCCAAGCGTCAGCGCACGGCGCGGAACGTCTTCCTTATTGGCAAAAAAGCGTGCGTTTGCCTCTATCGTAGACTCCGTGAGATCAACCGCGTGTGTTCCGACAGAAAGCGCGTCCGCCGGCTCGTTAAAGCCGATATGACCGTTTACGCCGAGGCCGAGAAGCTGTAAATCAATTCCGCCGGCCTGCTCAATCGCTTCGTCGTAGCGGCGGCACTCTGCTTCTGCGTCGGACGCTTCACCATTGGGAATATCGGTGCTCTTCACCTGAATATGGTTAAACAGGTTATCCTTCATAAAATAACAATAGCTTTGGTCGTTTTCTTTTGAAATCGGATAGTATTCGTCAAGGTTAAAAGAGGAAATGTTGGAAAAGTCGAGCGGCATTTCCCGCAGACATTTGTATAAACCAATCGGCGTCGAACCGGTGGCAAGTCCTAAAATACTGTCCGGCTTTGCTTTAATTTGTTCAGCGATGATATCAGCGCCACACTTTGACAGTTCTTCATAGTTTTTACATACGATTTTTTTCATAGATAAACCTCCAATTTAATAATATTTCGTGAAATAAACCAAAACGCATTTAAAATTGACTTTTATACAAAATTTTTGTATAATACCAATAAGTTATTATAACGAAAAAACAAATTCAATTCACGCACAAAATTGCGGGGAATTAGCATAAAATTGTTGAGTTTGGAGCGACAAACTATGCAGGATATTAATCTTTATGAAAAAATTATTATGTATGATGATAAATTTCCGGTGAAATTGGGATTTATGCAGGAAGAGAATGTAGCAGTGAATACACTGTTATTTCAAAACCATTGGCATGAGCATTTAGAGCTGTGGTATTTGGAAAAGGGGGAGGTTATAATCAGCCATAATGGGCAGCAGTCCGTTCTCCACGGTGGCGACCTTGCAATTGCAAACAGTAATGAAC
>URQR01000101.1 GCA_900550065.1 uncultured Eubacteriales bacterium
GAGGAATAAATCCAAGCAGTAATTATTTGTTTACAGACGCCGCCGGCGGAGAATTTACCATAAGCGGCGAAGAGCTCGCCCAATGTGGCTTTAAAGCAGCTATTCCCACCAAACGCACTGCAAAAATTTATTTTTATAAAAGCTTCTAAATGGTGTGCTTGCCGCTGAAATACACCGACGGCGACAATAAAATTCTGTTTAACATATGATTAAAAGGCAGGGCGCTAATGCTCCCTGCCTTCATTTTTATTTAAATTACAGTACAACCGCTTTTATAATAGGCTTCATCGCAGCGTCCTCCCAGATTAGAAGAAGCGCCTGCCCATCGGCCGGTATCTGCGGCTTCGTAAAGGTAATAGTTTTTTCCACGCCTGCCGTACACGCTGCGTCGTACGCCGTCACGCTTTCCAGCCGTTGCACACCATCTATGGTCTCATATACAGCGACATACGCTGTGACCGCCTTATCCGCATCTGATAGAAGCGCTACCGTGTTATCCTGCAGATAGCAGATTACGCCGTCCATAATACTGACGTCAGTCTTTACTGGCGTGTCCTTATCCGAGGTGGTAAAGGTTATGCTTCCACTTGCTGCGCCGCCCGTCGCGTCAATCACGCCGCTTATCGCAACGGTATAAACGCTGTTTTTCTCGAGCGCACCGTCCGCAAAGGACAGCATAAGCTTACCCGGATTGAGCGGGCTATAAGCTACACTTTGAACAGTGACCTGACCGCCGCCCTCTTTCGTTACCGTAACCTTTGACGTGTCCAAACCGTATATATCTTTGCTGAGTTCAATCGTAACAGGCGTATCAATATCTACCGTTTCTTTCGGCGCTGTAAGCCGCAAGTCATATGGATTATAGATTTTAACATCGTCTAAGTATGTCTTTGCCGCTTCATTCGCCTTTGAAAAATCATTGTTAAACAGCATGTTACATGTTCCATGCTCCGAGATTGCAATATTGGCAAGCGATACCTCCTCCTCAAAGAAGATGTCCTGCCCTTTATTGCCACCCTGTGTATCCGTCAACGCCGGGCTGCTCAGGCTGATGCGGATTTTAGACAAGGCGGTATCCGCGCCCGGCTCTTCACCCTTTACCTCGTCGCCCGGCACAATGCAAACGCTGAACGCCAGCCATTCGCCCATTGGGATTTTGCCAATCTCCGCACCTGAGACGGATGTAATGGTTTCATGGTTTATCTGAAAAACAGTCTTCCGATTCGCCTGGACATTGCCCTCCTTCGAGTTACGGATTTCCATGTAAAACTTCTGCTTATTGCTGCCGTCGTTTTCAAGCTTTACTTTCCCGCGGTACACAAGCGGAGTGCCGGTTTTGGCATTAGCCGTCTTGTGAAGCGCAGGGTATTTTGCTTCGTTAAACGACAGTCCAAACACCGCCGCCTTATCCGCGCCGTCGCCGGATACCGCTTCAAGCCCGACTGTGGCGTTGGAGTACCAATTGTCGGACGGAACAGCCGTCGCCGTCCCATACCCATTAAAATCATCAACAAACTGTAACCCCGGTTCTTTTATCGTAATTACTTTTTCTAACGACTTAATCCCCGTTTTGGAATCCATCGCATAAACTGTGTACGTTCCCACGTCCTGCGGCGCATAGGAAAACTCGAGTTTGCCGTCGAACGCCTCTTGGTGAACGCCGTTTACATACCAGCCAATGCCGCTGTCGTCGACATTGCCGGCCGGTGTGGTCTGCGCGCTGAAAATAACCGCCTGCACCGCGCCTGCGTTCTGTTCCAACGCGCCCTCGCTCGTGATTTTCAGCCCCGTAATTGTAATCATCGGTTTTTCGGTTACATTTTCAATTTTTATCTCGCCCTGATTCGGATACGCGTCATAGTAAATATAGTAGCGGCCGTTCTCCATTACAAGCTCCGGCGCCTGTACAGAGCCGCCCTGCGTTACCTTCGCATAAGTCCAATCCGCAGGCACTTCGCTCCTTACCGTGAGCGGCGCGTTGAAGATATCTTCCGGCAGGTTCGTCATCGTCAGTGTAACGGTGCGCGAATCCTCTGTCGCAATATCCGTAATTACTGTGTTCTGCCTCTCTCGGATATACTTTGTCGCCTCCGGGAAGCTCGCGACCCATAGCTTGCCTTCATCCTGCATTTTGCCCATCTTTGCAAAATGCTGTGTCGCAACTGCCGTGCTGACCGCACCGAAGCCGCCGTCAAGGCCATGGAACATTTCAATCATCCACACCGGCTCCGCCGCCGCAATATCGAGCAATTCGTCGAGCGTACACTCTTTTTCATCCATATCAAGCGGGTTATATACACCCTGAATCTTCAAGTCATACCAGCCGCCAATCCCCGAATCGGGCGGATTTAAGCTGTTAAAGCCGCGTTTTCCCTGCCGTATTGCCCAATAAGTTTCCTTCGCAATTGCCGCCGAGCGGTCGTCAAGCTTATTGTCCGCCGGCGCATAGGTAATGACCTCCTGTCCGGGGAACATTGCGCGCATCTCGCTTTGCGCACCCTTCAGCTCAGCCGTCCTGACCTCGTCCGACACGCTGCTCGTCAGCGTTGTATGTGTTTTGGAATGGCTTCCTAAATCGATATAACCTTCCTCAAATATCCTGCTGTAAAACGCCTGATTCGACGCAAGCCGGTCCGACCAAACCATAGACGTGCCGCGCAGCCCGTAGGTCTTGTATAGGTTATTAAACTTTTCCACATACCCTTGAACACCGTCGTCCATCGTCAGCGTCACAATACTGGTTGCACCGTTTTTCGCCGCCATAATCTCGCTGCCTAAGTCGAGCTGTCCTGTATAGCGCACAATCACCGGCTCGACAAAATCCGTCCCTGTCACCGGGTCGGTCAGCCGCATTGTCAGGGATTCGCCCTCTGTATTTTGTACCTGCGCTGCAACGCCGGTATCAAATTCAGCTGCGCCCGTGACCGTCTTTTGGTCATACACCGTCTTGCTCTTCGACGGGTCTGCGGTATTCATATATTCCAGTGACAGCTTCATCTCCTGCGGCAGGGCCGAATATACCTGTGCTGTCGCGTTTGCCTCGCCCTCAATCAAATACCCCATCTCGCGCCCGCCAATGTTGAGCGACGTTTCGATTCGCATCTTTTCCCCAATTGGATAGCGCGTCGTGTACTGTCTGTCCGCAGACGTAACAACGAGCGTCATGCCCGCTTCTACCGCTGTCTCTGCCGCAATTGGCGTCCCGTCAGAACTTAGCACCGCCTGTGACGCGCCCTCCGGGAAGGTAAACAGACTTAAAAACGAGTCGCGCGTTGCCGGGCCGTAGCCTGTTACCGTATTGTCCTTGCCAATAATATCATATGTGCTTGCTGCCGCCGAGTCCATCGCGGATGCATCATATGAATCAATGCTATAAACCGGATAAAACGCAAGATTGTCTATCAGCGTTTCCCGCGTGCCGTTTGTCACGCCGTGTGTAAAGATAATGTCGTCAATATGGTCGGCCAGCTTCTGGAACAGGCTAATTGCCCTATTGTAGACCAGCTTGCCGTTCACATACGTGCGCGTGTTGCCGCTGCCCGGCGCAATTGCGATTGCAATCCTGACCCATTCGCCCGATGAATACGACGCGATGGAAGAGCCTGAAAGCTCTACGTTTCCTCCCTGTACGTTGAACAAATTGTGATATTTGTTCGGTGTGCCGTCCTTATGTGTGTAGCGGAACACAATTGAATTCAGCCCGTTTAAGTCGCTAATCTTTTGATCCCACGTCAGCACAAACGCCGACTTCGTCTTTTCCGGGGCAATATTATCATAACGCAGCGTGATCTTCGCGTCGCCCGCCGGATTGGACGCTTTACTGTATAAACGTGCAACGTTTTCCCCGCTATCCTTTACGCCCTCTATGAAGACGTTTTCTGCAGAGCCGCCTACCTTACTGATATCTAACCGCAGCCCATTATATACGCTGCCGCTTTCAAACAGCTTCCGTCCCGCTAAATCGTCAAACGATTCGCTAAAATACACTGTTTCCAATGTATACTCCGCTGAGAAAGTCTTATAGCTGACGCGATACTTCCACGCAGTACCGAGGGCAACAACCGCGTCGTCCGCGACAGGATTCCCCGTCTCGTCCACAATCTGTCCGCTGTGCCCGCTGTAGAGTGTTACGTTTTTATAAAACTCGCCTACAGGCGTCCCGACCGGCGCCATAATCGTCCGTTTTTCGTTGTCAAAAGCATAGCCAGATGTGCTCTCAATTCCTAAAATGTCGTGAATAACAGATACGGTATAGCCTTCCAGCACAGTGCCAACCGCGTTGACAAACAGCAGTACATTCCCGTCGGCGAGCGACTCGTCCGCTGTCTTCTGCGTCATCGCAGCGTCCGTGTAAACCGCGTCCAGCACACAGTTTTCAAGCTTTAAATACCCAAGCAGCTCCGTTTTTGATGTTTCGGGCAGGATATAAACCGTCTTGCCCTGTTCGTCTAAAATACAGTTGTCAGAAATTGCGGTCACAATACTGTCATCCGCGCTGGACACATATTCGCCCGTATGCACCTTAAAATCATCAAATGCCGCGACCGCCGTACCGCCTGTTTCAGATGAGAGAGTTGCCTTTAAGCCCGCAAGCCCAGTAAACCCGTCTGCTCCAACCGGACCGTCTGTCACGCACGGCTCGCCGTTTATATAAATATTCCATGTGCCCGCCGCGCGGTCAAGCGTTGCCACAACCCGGTAGAAACAGCCCGCCTGCCATGCGCGTCCGGTATCTGTTCCATTGGCATAAATCTTCTTATCACTGCCAAACTGCACAATACTGCCCGCCGCCGCGCCAAAATCCGCCGTCAGCTCCAGCGCAGTTCCCTCCTGCAAAAGTACTGACTGTTCAATCGTTATAGCGTCCGAATCAATTACAGTATCCGGCGTCCAGCCGAGTGTAACTGGTTCCTCACCGAGCCCCACAGCCGATACGGTAAGACTCGTGTCACCGTCACCGCGCCCGCCAAGCGCATTTTGCGTCTGTACCGCCGCGCCTGCGCCCGTCAGCGTCAAAACCGTGTACTGCTCTAACTCCGCTTGATTTGAAATAGACTTTCCGTTGAAGTTTTCATTTAAATAGTAATCTTGTTCAAACGCTGTAAGATTATAGTACAAATCGCGTCCATTTTCCGCCAAAACGCGGATATACCCGGACTGAAGCGGCGTATCGCCGGACTGCGCCGCGCCGTCAAGCGTGACAAGCTCCACGCCGCTTTGCGGTGTGAGCCCGCCCAGCAGTTCCGCCGCCGTAACGCTGTTCGGCAGAACAATCGTCTTTGCCGCGTTGTCAATGTTTGCGTTGATTGCCGCATCGCTGTGTGTCAGCGTTACGCCCGTAATCTGCGGCAATTCCTTCACAATATCAATCGAATAATTATCAATATATGTCTCCGTTTCCGGATAAACGCCGTCCACAAGCCCCATCGGGAACGTAAAAACAACAGAAGCAAGCCCATTAAGCGGGTCAATCACGTCCATCGGCTTGCCTGACTTCGCGTCAAAGACATAATCCTCGATAAGCTTGACACCGTTTGCATATACGTCGGCATACGAGCCGCCCGTCCGCTTTGGCTCTTTGAATACACAGTCAAACCGTACCCACTGGCCGAGCGGCATCACAAAATCAGACGCATCCTTTCCGAATACCTTCAGCGCGCCCGTATCTTTTTCAAAAGTCATAAATACAGCAGACGTGTCCGATACAACCTTGCTTGTCGGTCGCGTCCTAAGCTTTACCTGCCGCGCAGCGGCATAGTTATTTATCGCGTATTCAAAGCTGATATGTAATACATCGTCTTCCGCCAGCGCCGTGATACCCGGCAGAATCGCCGTCTTGTCGTCGCTGCCGGCGTCGTTTTTCAGCGTTGGGCCGGCAAATGCCTTTGTATCCGGCGCAATGGTAGGAAGCGAGCCGTCGTCCCATTTTGTCCGTGCCACAAATGCCATGTCATCGGCTTTTTTGCCGAATTTACCCGCTGCGCCCTGTGTAACGGCGATATTTCTCTGCTCCTCGGGCAGCGCATCCGCACCCGTATAATTCGCAGGAACGCCGCTCAGCAGCATTTCCTCCGGTGCCGTATTTTGAGCAAGCCCGGTAAACGTTTGCAGCCACGATTTATCCTGCGACTCGACCTGCTGCGCGAGAGCAGCCGGGCAAATCCCAAGCAAGAGTGACGATGCCAATAAGACAGAAAGCAATTTTTTAAGCATTGTTCATCCTTCCTTTCCCCTTTGCGGCAGGGCTGGTGCGCGTTTTTTGTTATTTTGCAAACACAGGCTCCACCCAATGCCAAATTTAATGAAATTTATATACTTTGTTGACAATTTTAATTATATATCCTAAAATAAAATTGTAAATATTTTAACGGTATCCTGACTGCTTTTCGATACAAATAGCAATTTTTTTATATTTTTTGTTATAAATCTAACAGAAAGGCGGAGACAGCATGTTTGAAACGAACGGCGACTTCGGAAAAACGAGGTTTGCGGACGCCAATAACTCCCCGCAGGACAAAAAATCCCTGTTCTGTGCAAGCCGGATATTTTGGCACGACTGTAACGACCACTACGGCCTAACGCGGGAGCATGGTGCCGACAACCATTTGGTTCTGCTCAGTATAGCGGGCTGCGGACTGCTTGATATTGAAGGAAACAGGCACATTTTAAAGAACAGCACAACCGCGCTCATCCCGCCGGGCAAAGCGCACAGCTATCGTTGTGCGCCGGGCTCTACTTGGACTTTTTACGGTGTGCATATCCTGAATAATTTTGCCGGCGATTTAATCGGACGAATCGCATCGGAAAACGGGCGCTGTTTTACGCATGCCGACCCACAGGCCGGGGCCGATTTGTTAGAGCACATGATGCTCAATATAAAAAATGATGCAGCGCATTGTAATTTTCGGAATTCCCTTTTACTCAGCGAATTCCTGCACGGATTGTTCTATCTTGACATGACAAATCAAGATGTGAGAAAAGCTGCCTCCGACAATAAAAAGGTCGGCCTGTTCGAGCAGGCGCTCGCCTATTTGGAACAAAACTATGCAAAACCGATTGATATTGATGCGCTGAGCAGCCGTCTGTTTTTGTCTCCCTCCCATTTTATCCGAATATTTAAACAGTATTTCGCTATGACGCCATATCAGTATCTGGAACGGTACCGCATCCTACAGGCGCGGATTTTGCTGTGCCAGACACAAATGCGGGTTTCCGACATCGCTGCGGCGGTCGGCTACAAAAGCACAAGTAATTTTATTTTATATTTTAAAAAGCACATCGGCGTTACGCCGACCGCATACCGGAAAGACCCGAAGCGGTACGAATATGCAGTAGAACACTTCCTCAAACAAATGACGTATTCGCCGCTCCGTTCCGGTACAGGCTCTGTTTCATAATAAATATAAAAAATATATTGCCGATTGTTAGCATCGAGTTGTTAATATTGAATAATATACTTGAAAAATATTTGTATCCATGCTATAATCAGGCTGTAGCTAAGTGGGAAATGTACAAAAATATATGCGCATTC
>URQR01000102.1 GCA_900550065.1 uncultured Eubacteriales bacterium
ATTATTGTAGAGGACATTCAGGTAGTGAGCGGTGGACTGAGTGTTTCTCAGAGCTAGGCGTCAATTCTGTTTGATGCGCTTGGCGACCGTGTAGAGAACGGTGATGTATGGTGCGCATATTTGGACGAGGCGACAATGTATATTAAAGAGTCGCAGACTGCTTCCGTCTATGCGAAAAAGTATCAAGATGCATCCATCGGTGTTGTATTGACCGATAAAATGGACGATGCAATTTACAATTATCCGCTTACGGTTAAGGTAGAGGTTCCGCAGCAATGGTCTGCTGTTTCTGTGACACAAAACGGAGCTGTGACGGAGATTGCGCATCCTTTTGAAGAGGGTGGCGTAGCCTATGTATACGCAAATGTAGTGCCGGACGCAGGGGAAGCGACGCTTACGCCTGCAGAGTCTGGTTCGTATGTAACAGGAATCAGTATTGGCGACACACCAATCGAAGGCTTTTCTCCTGCGAAGCATCACTATAGTGTAACGCTTCCGGCCGGCACGGCAGATGCGCCGGTAGTTACGGCGCAGGGCGCTGCGGCGTCTGTTACACAGGCTGCGCTGACGGACGGAAAGGGGAGTGCGACGGTTACAGCCGGCACTGAAGTTTATACTGTTTTCTTTGAAGCAGAAAAAGAGAAAAATGGCCCTGTTGTAATTTTAAAGTTTGACGATTTACGCGAAGGTTCCGGTGTTCGTTCCGCAATGCAGAACGCAATTGATTATGTGAATGAAAAGGGGCTGAAGGCTTCTGTCGGCGTGATTGGCGTTTCACTCGAGGATGATGGGACGAAAACGGAGTATTATAACCAGATTAAAGGATGGGTGCAGTCGGGCAATGTTGAAATTTGGAATCACGGCTACTATCATGGAAACGGTAACAATGGGCCGGAATTCAACGGCGGCACATATGACGAGCAATATAAACAGTTGACGGATACAAACCGGCTTTTGCTCGAAAAATGCGGTGTAACGGCAACTTCCTTTGGCGCACCGGGGAATGCAACGGATGCGACGACCTTAGAGGTGCTTAAAAACGTACCGCAGATAAAAACAACAATGTTTGGCCGGGACACGGAAGGGATTTTGAACCTGACAAACAGCGTAGAGTTTGAGCAAACGGGAACAGTCGATGGGACTTGGAAAACGTGGCTGGATTATCAGAAATTTGTAGCAAGCTTTACAGCGAATAAAGATAAGCCATACCTGCTGATGCAGACGCATCCGCTGATGTGGGCGATGAGTAAAAACGATACGCAGTATAAAATTTTCAAAGACCAGATTAATTACCTTATTTCGCAGGGTGTTACCTTTATGACGCCTGACGAGTATTATCAGTCGACACAAAACTAATAAAAAAAGCTGCTCAATGAGCAGCTTTTTTTATTTTTCTTAAAATGTAATTGTTTTTCCCGACTTTGCGGATTCGTATATTGCCTCTAAAATCTGCGTTACGACAAGCGCCTGCTCCGGCTTTACGATAAGCTCCGTGCCGTTTACAACGCTGTCAATCCACGACTTCGCTTCCAGATAGCCGGGCGATGCCGCCTCACCGTCATAGAAATCTACGCCGCCGCCGTTTAAATCCGGCTTTTTAATGTACTGCTTGTTATACTCTACACCGTTGATTCGAAGCCCGTCAATCATATCCGCACCGGCTTTTGTACCGCAGAGCACGGTAGATGCTTCCTTCGGGTCGGCGATATTTAACGCCCAGCTCGATTCGAGTACGATCGTCGCACCGTTCTTCATTTTAATAAAGCCGAAAGCGCTGTCTTCAACCGTGAACTGTTCCGGGTCCCAATCGCCGAAGGCGTTTCCGGTTTCCGTCTGGTCAGCAAGCTTCCGGTAAACGCTGCCCGTCACACTTTCCGGTTCATAATTGTTCATCATCCACAGCGTTAGGTCGAGCGCGTGCGTGCCGATGTCGATCAGCGGGCCGCCGCCCTGCTTTTCCTCGTCAATAAACACGCCCCATGTCGGTACGCCGCGCCGGCGAATCGCCTTTGCTTTTGCATAATAAATCTCTCCAAGGTCGCCATTGTCACAAGCGCGCTTCAAATATGTAGAATCCGCTCTTCTGCGGTTTTGGTAGCCGATCGTGAGAAGCTTGCCCGTACGTTTCGACGCTTCGAGCATTGCCTTTGCCTCTGCATATGTTTTTGCCATCGGCTTTTCACACATAACGTGCTTGCCCGCTTCTAAGGCGTCTATCGTGAGCGGCGCATGTGCGTTGTTTGGTGTGAGCACGTGTACGACTTCAATCGAATCATTCTTTAAAAGCTCTTTATAGTCTGTATAAACCTTTGCGTCTTCTGTGCCGTATTCTTCTGCCGCCTTTTTTGCGCGTTCTTCCACAATATCGCAAAAAGCAACCATCCGTACATTTTCCACCTGTTTCAAGCTCGGCATATGTTTGCCGTTTGCAATTCCGCCGCACCCGATGATGCCGACGTTGACAATTCTACCTGCCATAGTGCAGTCCTCCTTAATCGTTATTAATTTTTTTCTTACCGCTTATAATATACAGGATAGGAAAAAGAAAAACAAGTATTTTTAAAAAGTTTTCGTGAGAAAAATTCACAATTCGGAACGAAATAATTATAATATGCATATATATGCAGGATATGGGATAGCAATATGCGAAAAGTGTCGTCGTTATCCTTGTAATTTAATAAAAAAATTAAATTAATGAAAATATTTTGCAATACAAAAAGAAAAAACTTGCATTTTTAGCTGATTCATGCTATACTGTTAATAATTGAAGGATTGGGGGTAGTATGATGCCGGATACAACAAAAAAAAGGGAACATATGGATGAGTTCAAAGAAAAAATTATAGATTCTTATAAGCCGCTTTCCGCGGAGCTATATGACAAATATAACGTTCAGCGCGGTCTGCGCCATAAAGACGGCACAGGCGTTATGGCCGGGCTTACGGCAATTGGCGACGTAAAAGGATATGTAATTGAGGACGGTGAGAAAACGCCGCGCGAGGGACGACTTCGCTACCGCGGTATTGACGTACGTGAGCTTGTTGAAGGATGCCAGCGCGAGGGAAGGTTTGGCTTTGAGGAGGTGGCGTTTTTGCTTTTGTCCGGCTTTTTGCCGACGCGGGCGCAGTATGATGCGTTTTTTGCGCTGCTTGGCGAGCATCGTGCGCTGCCGGACCATTTTACAGAGGATATGATTATGAAAGCGCCGAGTTCCAATATTATGAATAAGCTGGCCCGGTGTGTACTGGCGAGTTATTCATATGACCCGAACCCAGATGACACTGGTTTTTCCAATATATTGCGCCAGTCGATTGAGTTGATTGCGCGGTTCCCGACAATGGTGGCTTATGGGTATCAGGCAAAGGCGCACTACCACGATGGAAAGAGCCTATATATTCACCAGCCGCAACCGACGCTTTCAACCGCGGAGAATATTTTGTTTATGACGCGGCCGGATAACCATTATGAACATATTGAAGCGGAAATCCTAGACCTTGCTTTTATGCTGCATGCAGAGCACGGCGGCGGCAATAATTCCGCCTTTGCGACGCGGGTGTTGTCCTCATCCGGTACGGACACCTATTCGGCGATTGCGGCTGCTGTTGGGTCACTTAAGGGGCCAAAACATGGCGGTGCAAACGAAAAAGTGATGGGCATGATTGAGGACTTTAAGCGAAATATTACGAATATCAATGATGAGCAGCAAATCCGCGACCATATCGTAAAGATTTTGAAAAAAGACAGTTATGACCGCTCCGGCCTTGTTTACGGTATGGGGCACGCAATCTATACACTGTCCGACCCACGGCAGGTACTTCTGAAGGCAAAAGCGCGCGAGCTTGCAGAAGAAAAGGACATGATGGAAGAATTCATGCTCTATGACTTAATTGAAAAGAATACGCCGGAGCTTTTTGCGGAAATTAAGAAAGACCATAAGGTTATGTGTGCAAATGTGGATATGTATTCCGGCTTTGTGTATAAGATGCTGGGGCTGCCGCCGGAGCTGTATACGCCTTTGTTTGCGGTTTCGAGAATTGTTGGCTGGTGCGCGCATCGGATTGAGGAAATTACGACAAATAATAAAATTATGCGCCCGGCCTATAAGTCGGTTGTGACCTCAAAGCCTTACTTGCCAATTGACCAGAGATAAATAAATTTAAATTTAACGGTGATATGCTATGCTTTTTGATACACATTCCCATTTAGATGATGAAAAATTTGAGGCAGACCGTGACGAACTGATCCAAAAAATCCACGAGGAAGACGGCGTCGACCTGATGATGTGCGTCGGTGCGGATATGGAATCGTCGAGGCGAGCAATCAAGCTGGCGGAGCAGTACGACTTTATTTACGCTGCTGTTGGCGTTCACCCGCATGACGCGGAAAACATGACTGAAGCAGATATCGACACGCTGCGGAAGTGGGCGGGCCATGAAAAGGTGAAAGCGATTGGCGAGATTGGGCTCGACTATTACTACGACAATTCGCCGCGCGATATTCAGAAGGCGTGGTTTGCACGGCAAATGCAGCTTGCGCGTGAGGTTTCCCTTCCGGTTATTATTCATGACCGTGACGCACACGGCGATTGTATGGAAATTTTGCGGCGCGAGCGGGTCGACTTGACAGGCGGAGTATTCCACTGCTATTCTGGTAGCGCCGAGATGGCAAAAGAAGCGTTAAAACTTGGGATGTATTTGTCCTTTGCCGGACCGGTAACCTTTAAAAACGCAGTTAAAACTGTAGAGGCTGTGCGGGCGGTACCGATTGAACGGATGCTGATAGAAACAGACAGCCCGTACCTTACACCAGTGCCGCACCGCGGAGAGCGCAATGACCCGGGCAAGGTGAAATATGTGGCACAGAAAATTGCAGAAATTAAAGAGATGGAGTATGAGGCGGTCGTAGACATGACACGGCAAAATGCGCTCCGGTTTTTTCAAATTTAAAAAATTTATTTTATAAAGACATACATTGAATGTATGTCTTTTTCCAATATGTACAAAAATTTTATATTATATCTTGAAAAATGAATTGCGTTTTATTATAATAGAGACAAGTAAACTAATTAAAATCAGTATAGATGTAAATTTTTGTGCAATATAGAAATACATACAAAAATCAATTAGGAGGGGAAATGATGAAAAAGAGAGTTAGAAGAGGATTGTCGTTGCTTTTAGCTTTGTGTGTGCTGATGAGCGTCTTCACAGGGACGGCGTTCGCAGTTACCGGCACAGCAGCCAAGCAGCTGACATTCCAGCAGGGGTATACGGCGCGTGGCCGCATATCCGGCACGGGTATTAACGCAATGGCAAATGTGCCAAGGGAAGGGACAGCTGCGCATGAACCGTATCTGCCGTTCTATAACTGGAAAGCGGCGACGGGCGTATTCGGAAAGAGCGCGGACGACATTGCTTTACAGTTTATTTCTCATTGGGAAAATCAGGTAAACCAAGACGGCACCCCGCTCGAAATTCCGGGCAGCAAGGTTGTTAGCGGCTGGGATTGGCCGACGAACCCGTGGACGCAGCATAATATTGGGGTAAAAGAGCTATCGGAAACAGACCGGGTGCATATTTCTTTTGAATATGCGCGCGAAGGCGGTGCGTCGAATGCGTATATGCAGTTCCGTACTTATACGAATAACGGCGGTTCGACTGTGAAGCAGGATAACAATATTTTTAAACTTTCTGCAAATGATGCAACAGGGGAAACAGTTACGATTTTTGGAGAAAGTATCAAGCTTGATTTTGGAACGTGGCATCAGTTTGACTACATTATTTATCCGAAATATAATACGGCGGCAGGGGGGGAAACGCCTGCTTATTCCGTTGTTGCGGATTTATATTTTGACGGTAAGCTGTTAAAAGAGAAAAAAATTATTTATTCTGGAGATTACTTGACAGGGATTGACGGCGTGCGGGTTACGTTTGACCCACGTAAGGTCAGCGGCGTATATCCGCTTACCAATACATATGTCGACAATTTTTCACACAAGGTATTTACAGCATCTGATACAGCGCCGGTGATTACAAAGACAGCTCTTTCACACAGTGACACGACGCTAAATGCTTATATTGATAATGATAACCGCAGGATTGACTATCATGGACAGACGGTCGGAGAGATGCTGACTGGGCTGAACGTGCCAACCGGCTCTACTGTAAAAGCTGTGGATAAGTCGGGTAAGGAACTCGATAGTGCAGCGGATTTTGTTGAATGCTATTTGCAGATTGCGAAAAATTACGGAGAAGCTTACTACGGCGGCTACGACTACTACACAGTACGCAATATGAAGCGGCTTTTAACGGGCAGCAGTTTGGTGGATATCGACTTTGACACGAATTCCATACCAAATGTATATTTATATACTTCAGTTGGGGCTTTGATAGACAGCTTGACGTTAGAGGAGGGCGCATCTGCAAAGATTGTGGATGCCTCGAACAACGAAATTTCCCGCGGTGAAGATATTGGTGCAGGAATGAAGATTCTTGTAACAAAGGAGGCCGTGTCGGAAACGTATACTTTTGGAACGGTTCATGATAGGGCAGTTGACCTTGATTTTGACGGCTGGAATAATAAATATTATTACGGCAGCCCTACAAATAACTATAAGGGCACATCGTTCGGCGGTTCGGCGTTTAAGGATGACGCCGGTGTAAAGCCGGAGGATGTTGCATATGTAGAGTATGTAGAAGAACCCGGTAGGGGCAACGTAATGCATGTTTACAGTAATTCGGACTATACAAAAGACTATAATCACATGAATATCTTCTGTTCTACGCCGTCGTCGGCGCAGCTCGGAAAAAAATTCGTAATGGAAATGTCGGCTAAGATAGGCGTTGGTTCTTCAATACAGTCCCAAGTAAAATATATTACGAAGACCAATTCGACACCGAATTTCCTTAATCCAATTGTTTTTACAGAAAACCAGATTAAGGTTATGAATACGATTGTAAAGCAAGACTGTAAGCAGGGGAATTGGTACGACGTAAAAGCATATTGCGATACGGACAGCGGGCTTATGGTCGTATTCATTGACGGCGAGGAAATCTACAGAGGGACGAATGAGACAGTTAAGGCGTTCAAGGCGTTTACCGATACACGTATCATACCGCACTACTGTACAAAGGATCAGGTGCGTGTATCGTGGGTCGTTGATTTCCGGATTTATGGTGTTGGAGGCCTGACGGACAGTTTCCTTGCGACGATGGACACGAAACTCACATCTGAAGTGCTGACAGTAGAAGGCGCTTCTGTAAGCGGTTATGCAGGTATGACGGCTCAGCAGCTTTTAGACGCAGTTGCGGTTTCGTCGGGTGCGTCGAAAAAAGTGTTGACGCCGGACGGCAAATCTGAAGTAGGAAGCAGTACACTTGCTGAAAAGGGAATGATTATTCAGGTAACATCGCCGGACGGGTCAAGCCGGAAAAACTATGTGCTTGACATTGCGGATGTTGTGATTGGTGATATTCAATATAAGTCAAACGGCGTTATGACAAATGGTAAGTTTGCTGTGGGAACATTCGA
>URQR01000103.1 GCA_900550065.1 uncultured Eubacteriales bacterium
AATTCACTGTTTTTTATAAGTTTATAATAGCACGCCGCATCAACGTTTGCAAGCATGTAATCTCCAGCGTAATAAAAAAACAGGCAAAAGCCTGTTTTAGTTTTCAAACCGTTCGCTTCGCGAAAACCGTTTTTCAAGGAAATCGAAAAGCTTTGTTAAAATAAACGTCATAATCAAATAGAACACGGCGGGTACGATAAACGCCGCAACGTTCGTTTCCCGCATAACAATATTATATGTCTGGCGCATAATGTCGGACAGAGCGATGATAGATACAAGCGAGGTATCCTTTACGAGCGTAATCGCCTCGTTGCCGACCGGCGGCAGGATACGGCTTACTGTCTGCGGAATAATAATCTTCCACATGGTCTGTACGCCGGACAGGCCGAGCGCCTTTGCCGCCTCGAACTGCCCTTTGTCAATCGACTGGATACCAGCGCGGAAAATTTCCGCAAAATATGCGGCATAGTTTAGAACAAATGCAATGACCGCTGCGGTGAAGTTGTCGATATTAATCTGGAACAGCATCGGTAGGCCAAAGTAGACGAACATTAACTGCAGCAGAAGCGGTGTACCGCGCAAAATCCAGATATAGCCTTTTACGAGCCATGAAAGCGGCTTAAAGCTGCTCATGGCGCCCAGTGATACAAGAAGGCCGAGCGGAATCGACAACAGAATTGTAAAACCGAATAGGCCAAGCGTAACGTTTAACCCGCCGCTAATGTTGACTGCCACCTGTACAAAATATTCCCATGCAGCGCCCAGTTGTGCCATATGTAACCCCATCCTTACACGCATCTAAAGTAATCGCAAAATGCCCCGCAGGGCGGAGGAAGGGACACAGACGTCCCCCCGCCAAGATAATACAATTTTTACAGCATCAGGCCCGCCTCGCCGAACCACTTCTGTGAGTATTCGTCGCCCTTACCGTTTGTTTTAATCGTGTTGAGTGCTTCCTGTACTGCATCGCGCAGCTTGACATCCTCTTTGCGGAAGCCAACGCCGTACTGCTCGTTGCCAAAGTCCTCATCGAGGATTCTGTACTTACCCTCGTGCTGGGACAGATAGTACTTGCCGACAACCTCGTCAACAACAACCGATTCCACTCTGCCTGCCTCAAGGTCCATCATCGCTGTGTTGTTGTCGTCATACATCATCAAGCTGTCCTTAATTTGGTCGAAAATCGGGTCAGCCTCAATCGCGTCCATAGCAGTGGAGCCGGATTGGAGCCCAACTTTGCCGCTTGTGATGTCCGCCTTTGCCTGAATTGCGGAGTCTGTCTTTACAATAATAATCTGCTTATTATTGAGGTACGGGTCACTGAACAGAACTTCCTTCTTTCTTGCGTCCGTAATTGTATAACCGTTCCAGAGAACGTCAACCTTGCCGCTCTTTAATTCGAGCTCCTTCGACTTCCAGTCGATTGGGCGGAGCTGTACATTCACGCCAAGGATTTCACCGACTGCCTTAGCAAGGTCAACGTCAAAGCCTACGATTTCGTTTTTCTCATTTAAAAAGCCCATCGGCGGGAACGCAACGTCAAGACCGATAATCAATTCGTCCTTGTCGAGTACCTTTTGGAGCGACTCGTCCGCCGCCGGCGTCGCCGTGGGAGTCGGCGTATCCCCGCCGCAGCCGCTCAAAACGAAGCAAACCGCGAGCACGCCAGCCAATACAACAGCCATTAATTTCTTCATTTTATCCATCTCCTTAAAAATATGTACTTGCGCAAATAGCGCAGTAAGAAACAAACCATATTATACTTCATTACGCTAAAAAAGTAAAGCGTTTTTTGAAAGTTTGTACAAAAAAAGATTAGGCAACGGCCTAAAGATGAAACAACGGCCTAACTTTTAGACCGTTGTTTCATCTATCATTTGTTTATAATATGTAAGCGAGGAAAAGTTTTTTTCCGCATGATAGAGCAAGAATTTTTCACTGATTGCTGCAAGCTGCACCAATGCCTCTTCCGGCAGGGAAAACGAAAAAATTTTATCAGCGTCCTCTGCTAAAATGTAGCGGAGTGCGGCGAGTGTGGCCGGCGTGAGTGCGGCGGCATCGGGAGTGGCGCACTCGCCGCAGACTACTCCGCCGGCAGAACACAAAAAGGCCGCCGGCGGCCCGTCCGCGCCGCAGTTACAGCAAACGTTACAGCCGGCGTGAAACCCAGATAGAGACAGAAGCTTAAGCTCATACACCGCCTTGACGAGCGGCAGGGGACGCTGTTTGCTTTTTAGGATATAGAGCGTATTTAAAAGCAGGGAGAGCGTGGGCCGGTCGGGAAGCTGTTCCTGTACAAACGCGGCAGTAATATCGAACAAATAATTGCACAGCGCAAGCTTTTCAATGTCATATGACAAGTCAAAAAAGCTCTCCAGTACGGACGCCCCCTGTAGGCTGTACATGTTTTTCCCTGTCGCGAGCGTAAATTGGCAGTAATATAAGAGCTGTGCCGCGCCGCCCTGATGGGACTTGTATTTGCGCGCACCTTTTGCAAGCGCACTGACAATTCCGAGTTCCTGGGTGAAAATATGTAAGATGCGGTCTGCTTCGCCATAATTAATTTGCTTGATTACAAGCCCGTTTACGACTGTTTTTTCCATGTGTGCCCTCCCGCTATGGGTAAGGGCCGCATAAGCGGCCCTTTTTGTATTCTCTGTGCGCTATGCCAGCACAAGCTGCGCCGGCGCGCCGTCTTCAATGAATCCTGCTTCCTCACTTTCCGCTTCCTTATAGACTAAATAATCCGCCACATTTCCAGTAAAACAAAATCTTTGCCACATAAATTCGCCAAACATAAATCTGCCCCCTGTCAACAAAAATTGTTTTCTGATAATAGCATTGGCAAATTTGTCGCAGATTAATCAAGGAAAATGCAGCCTTTTTCGGATATAATACCATGACCGCCGCAAAAGCCTTGCGCGGCGCGGAAAATTAAGTTTAAATTTTATTCGTAGCCAAAGTTGCGGATTAGGTAGTTATTGTTGCGCCAGTCGCTCTTGACCTTGACCCACAGCTCTAAGAACACTTTTTTGCCGAGCATCTTTTGAATATCAATGCGCGCCATCGTACCCACTTTTTTTAATATTGCGCCGTTTTTACCAATGATAATTCCCTTATGCGACGCTTTTTCACAGTAGATATTTGCCTGTATGGAGGTGAGCCTGTCCTGCTCCTTCATCTGCATGATTTCAATGGCAATGCCGTGCGGCACTTCTTTATCGAGCAGCCATAAAAGCTTTTCACGAATAATTTCCGCCGCAATTTGCTTTTCCGGCTGGTCGGTAATCATGTCGTCCGGGAAGAAGGCCGGCCCCTGCGGGATAAGCTGCATAAGCTCGCTCAACAGACGGTCGACGCCGTCGTTTTTCAGCGCGCTGACCGGCACGATTGCTTCAAAATTATGCAGGCTGCTGAAGTCCGCAATCATAGGCAAAAGCGATTCCTTGCGCGCAAGGTCAACCTTGTTGATGACAAGAACAACCGGCACGCGCAGCGAGCTTAAATTTTGCGCAATCTTACGCTCCGGCTCGGTCGTCTTGTTCGTCGCGTCAACGACAAATAAAACCGCGTCCATCTCGCCGACCGATTCGTTTGCGACCTTTACCATATATTCGCCGAGCTTGTTTTTCGGCTTATGGATACCGGGCGTATCCGTAAAAATAATTTGTGCATCTTCCGTGTTGCGGATGGCTAAAATTTTGTTGCGCGTCGTCTGCGGTTTATCGGAAATAATTGCGATTTTTTCGCCGACAAGCGCGTTTAAAAGTGTGGATTTGCCGACGTTCGGCCGCCCGATAATCGACACAAATCCAGACTTAAAGGTATCATTTTTCACGTATATTCCTACTCCTTGTCCTCTTTTTGTTTGCCGTTTCTCTGTTTTGTCCTGCTGACCCACCACAGCAGCAAAAGCGTCAGCACTCCTACGCCGACAGTGTAAACCGGATTGGATAAAAGCGTTTCAAAGGCGAACGCGAGCCTTGTGCTGTCTAAAAACAAAAACGCCGCCACAACGACCGCTAACAGCGCCGCCACAACGACCGCCCCCGCAGCCACGTCTTTTGCAATCTCGGCGTGTTTATTGTATTCCTTTGTCGCGGTATCAACACAATTCTCAACCGCAGTATTGAGCATTTCGCATACGATAACAAACGTAATTGTAAAATACAGCGCAATCCACTCGAGCGGCGCAAGCCGGTAGAGCAGGCCGAATATGCTCACCAAAACAGCCATGCTGATATGAATGCGCATGTTGCGCTGCGTTTTGACAGCATAATATAAGCCGCGAAACGCAAACCGAAAGCTTCGCAGCAGGCCGCCCTTATGCTTGTTCATATCCTCACGCCCTTTTCTACCGTGTCAGACCGAGCGCGGCAAGCGCCTTCTCCTCTTTTTGGCGCATGCACTTGCGGCTCTCCTCGTCCTGCTCGTGGTCGTAGCCGAGTAAATGCAGGACGCTGTGCGCGCACAGAAAGCCCACCTCGCGAAGCGGGCTGTGCCCATATTCCTCCGCCTGCGCATATGCGCGCGGCAGGCTGATAACAATGTCGCCAAGCAGGAGCGCACCGCCGAAGTCCGAGTCCGCAAGGCTGTCGTCTCCGCTTGTGATTTCTCCGTCGTCGCCGAACTCAAGCATCGGGAACGAGAGCACGTCCGTTGCGCTGTCCTTGCCGCGATGCTCGGCGTTGAGCAGGCGGATGGCTTCGTCATCCGTGATTAAAACGGAAACCTCGCAGCAGGGCGCAAACCCCTCCTGCTCCAAAACGGTGTTTACAACGTCGGCAATTACCGTTTCCATTTGCTCTGTGAAGTCACACGCCGTTTGTTCATTTTCTATGATGACATCGGCTTTGTTTGCCATAGTGTATCAAATCCTTATCCTGCTTAATTATGCCCTTTGTCGCGCTGATATGAGGCTTTGCGCTGCCGTTCCTGCTCCGCGCGGTCGTACGCCTTGATAATTTTTTGCACGAGCGGGTGGCGGACAACATCCTTTTCCGAGAGGTAGCAAAAATCAATATCTTCTATATTTTTCAGGATTTTTGCCGCTTCCTTCAGACCGGATTTTTTTCCATCAGGCAGGTCAATCTGCGTAATATCGCCCGTCACAATCGCGCGCGAGCCAAACCCAATCCGCGTCAAAAACATTTTCATCTGCTCCGGCGTCGTATTTTGCGCCTCATCCAAAATAATAAATGCATCGTCGAGCGTCCGGCCGCGCATATAGGCTAGCGGCGCAACCTCGATCATGCCACGCTCAAGATATTTTTGATAGCTCTCCGACCCGAGCATATCATACATCGCGTCATAGAGCGGGCGCAGGTACGGGTCGACCTTCATCTGTAAATCGCCGGGCAGAAAGCCGAGTTTCTCTCCCGCTTCGACCGCGGGCCGCGTGAGGATAATACGGCTTACGTCCTTGTTGCGGAACGCCGTCACCGCCGCCGCAACGGCAAGGTAGGTTTTGCCCGTTCCGGCCGGCCCAATGCCGAAGGTAATCGTATTGTTTTTAATTGCGCTGATATATTTTTTCTGCCCAAGCGTCTTGCTCTTGACCGGCTTGCCCTTTGCGGTAATGCAGACAACATCCGCGCCGAGGCTGCCGAGGCTTTGCTCGAGCCCGTCCTCGACCATAGAAATCGTATACAGCACATTCTGCTCGCCGAGCGTCTCGCCTTTTTGCAGCAGAGCAGTTAGATTTTGAATTACCTTAATGGCATTGTTGACGTTGTCGTCTTCGCCTAAAATTTTGATGTCGCAGTCGCGGGTCAGGATTTTTACATCGAGCTCCTTTTCAATCAGCTTGATATTTGCATCAAAGCTGCCGAACAAAGCCGCAATATCCGTATCCGCGTCCAGCGTGTAAATCCGTTCAATCAAATAGTTCACTTCCGTTCTTTTGTCGCCTTGTGTGTCGTTGTATTTGAAATGTATTTTAGCGCACGCCCCCAAAGAATTGTGTTCCCGCTTTGCGGGAGGCGGGGCGGTGCCCCGGCAGCAATTCTTAAGATACATTCAAAAGCAATGCTTTTGAATGTATTATACTCCAAATTGGAAAAAGTATCAACTGTTTTTACAAAATATCAGTCTATTCGGGCTTGTTTTCCTGTACGGGCGGCTGTGTTTCTAAGATTGTATCAATCTGCTTCTGCACGCCGATTTGCTCTGTAAATTCCATTGTCAGTGTGACGAGAATATTGGTTTCGTCTACGCTTTTATAGCGGATATCGCGTGCGGCGACAACCGCGCCCTCGCCGGCCTGCTCTACAAGCTCTGCCTCTAACTGCGGCCCTGCAAGTTCAAGTACCTGCTGTGGTGTAAGCGGCTCATAGGACAGCGTCACCTCGGTATAGGTCCGCGTTTTCCACGACAGGCCGGTGTAGTGGCCGAACAGGACAAGGTCGTGTGTTGTTTCGACGGTGTCACAGGTTTCGTAAGGACTATTCGCGTTCCAGTAAAACGGGAGCGCGCCGCCAAACGCCAGCAGACTGTGCCGGTTTGTTTTTTTGCCGGTCGGCGTGCGGATTTCTTTTGTAAGCGGATACTGTGCCGACTGTTCGTACCATGTGCGCGCGTAGACTTCGCCGACGGCGTGGGTATAGCGCGGCGGCGTCAGCTCCGGCACAAGGTCGCTCGTGACAACGCCGCTGATAAGCAGTTCGCCCTCCATGACCGTCTGTCCCACCTCGACTGCGCTTTTGCCCGCCTTTGCGTTAAAGCTTTTAATTACGCCGGACTTTGCCGCGACGATGTCGCACGGCGTGTCCTTGTCAAGAATTTGTGGCGCGGCCTTTTTTTCGTTTACGCTGACGATGGCGCGGCTGCCCTTGATATCGACCCATATCCAGCTAAGCTGGTCGAGCTCTAAGAGCGCATTATTTTTCAGGTCGCGCGCGTCGATACTGCCGCGGAAGGCGCCCTTGTGAACGCCGAGGCCGTCTAATACCTGTAAAATTTCCTGTGTGCTGACAACCTCGTTTCCGACGACTTCGATTGACCAGACAAACTGTGACATCACAATGACAAAGCAGACCGCGGCAATGAGTCCGCCGACAAAGAAGTACCGCTTCTTATACCGGTGCAGGACCATTGGCAGTCCGTACTTTCTCTTTATGTACACGCGCGAGCGCGTCTTTTTTGCGATAGGGCGCAGTTTGTGGAACGAGCGCATGCTCATTTTCATATCCGCCTCCGACGCGCTGCGCCGCCGGATGTCCCAAAGGTAGATGTCGCGCCGGATACAGATATTGATAAACCGCTCAATAAAGTGGCTTTTGACAATGACTTGTACATAGCCGCGTAAAAAACATAGGATTCTGGTCAGCATGTCTACTTCTCCTTAACTGAATTCAAGGCTTTTGATTTCGCCGCAGAGGGTGATTTCCTCCGTAGCGATGTTTTTGATGCCGAGGCCACGCCC
>URQR01000104.1 GCA_900550065.1 uncultured Eubacteriales bacterium
ACCATAATTTGCATTTCTGTTACTTTCATGAAATAGCACAGGACAAAATAGATTAGAGCACCAACCAAAACGGGAACCCCGAGCGTGATGACGCGCCCAATAAAATTGTCGGCAAAAAGCGGGTGTATCATACGGTATATGCCAAATACAGCGGCAGACATTACGAGCACGCTGCACAGTATTTTCAAAATATCAATGCCGTCCTGCTTATTGAATATCCCCTTGATACGGCGGTTCATCATAACAAAATTAAGCGCGGCGTTGAGCGTTGAAGCAAGCGCGCTGGCCAAAGCGAGCCCGCCCACGCCAAAACGTTTGGATAATAGATAACTAAGCAAAATATTCACTATAATGCTGATAAGTGCGGTAAACATCGGTGTTTTTGAGTCCTGCATCGCGAAAAAGGACTTGTTTAGGACTTCTGCATAGGAAAAGCCAATCATGCCCATAGAGTAAAACATCAGCGCCGTTGATGTAATCGCGGTAGAGGCGGCGTCAAACTCTCCATATTGATAGATAAGCTGTACAACGGGGCGCGCCAGCAAGATAAATCCAGCCATAATTGGCAGCATCACAAAACTGACCGACTTGAGCGCGCCGTGCATCAATGCATGGCGTTCCTCCTGATTATCCGCCGCGTTTGCGCGTGCAAGCGACGGAAAGACTAAGTTTGTTACGACAAAGGAAAACACGCCGACCATGATAATATAGAGCCGGTTCGCGTATTCGAGCCCAGACATGGCACCTTCGCCGAGTGAGGAGGCAAACCGCATATTCACGAGCGAGCCTATGGGCTGGACCCATGTACTAATCAATAGCGGAATCGCTAAAAGCGCAGTTTTTTTAAGCCCTTCATCCTTAAAATGAAAATCGAGTTTATATTTATATTGAAATTTGATAAGAGAGGGGATTTGCACCGCGGCCTGCATCGCCCAGCCTATGAGCATTGCAACAGCAAGACCGGTCACGCCGAACCTGTCTTTAAAAATCAGCAGGTACAAAATCATAATCCCATTTGAAACAAGGCTGATGATAGCGGGAATGTTGAACTCGCCAAAGGACTGCAAAATACCAACAAAGGATAACTACTGCCTGGTTAAAATAATCATTGGGATCAGGTTGTTCGACATATGAAGCGCGAGCTGTTTTGTATCAGGGCCAAGCCCCGGTGTAATCAGGTCAATAAGCTGCGGCGCAAACAGGATACCAAACACGCAGATGAAACCCGTAAGTATCAGTATTACGTTGATAAAGCGGTTCGCGAACTCGATTGCGCGCGCTTTTGTCGACTTTTCCAAATATTCATTGAAGACGGGAATAAAGGCCGCCGAAATTACGCCGCCGATAATTACGTCAAAAAATAAAAGCGGGATTTTCGTCGCAGCAAAGTACGCGTCCGCCGCGCTGCCCGTCCCAAAAAACGCGCCGATAAACGAATCGCGCAGCAAGCCGCACAGCTTCGCCGCAAAGGTCGCGACTATCATAAACCCCGCTGTTTGAATTAATTTCTTTGTGCTCTGCAAAATAAAAACACACCTTTTCGTTTGTCTAATTACAGTACAAGCCTTATGTAAAACTTATCCACTATTATATAAAACGATTACCCATTTGTCAATCTTTATTCATTGCGCACGAGTGCAAGCGCCTGCGCCACACTTTTGACGGGAATCAACTCCAGCCCCGTATCAAGCTTTTGCATGTTCTTTTTGTTGCTAAAGGGCAGCATACATGATTGAAAGCCGAGCTTTTCAATCTCAGAGAGCCGCTGTTCAATCCGGTTGACCGCACGAACCTCGCCCGTTAGGCCTACCTCGCCGATAAATACCATGTCATTGGGTAGGGAAAAGGAGCGGAACCCCGACGCAATCGCCAAAATTACGCCCAAATCCGCCGCTGGTTCGTCAATTTTGATTCCGCCGACCACATTCACGTAGGCGTCCTGATTCGATAAGTTCATTCCGACACGTTTTTCCAAAACGGCGATAAGCATAGCAATACGGTTATAGTCGAGTCCGTTCGCCGTTCTGCGCGGCATACCGAACGCTGTCGTAGCAACAAGCGCCTGTATTTCCGCTAAAAGCGGGCGGCTGCCCTCCAGCGCGCAAATCACACTTGCGCCCGCAACATCCTGCGGCCGCCCTTCCAGCATGACGACGGAAGGGTTTAACACCTCGTGCAGGCCGGTGTCGTACATCTCAAATACGCCAATCTCGTTTGTTGAGCCAAACCGGTTTTTCACTCCGCGCAGTACGCGGTAATTCTGATGCCGCTCGCCCTCAAAATACAGCACACAGTCAACCATGTGCTCAAGCACCTTCGGCCCGGCGATACCGCCATCTTTTGTCACATGTCCAACGACAAAAATCGAAATGCCGTTTTCTTTTGCTTTGCGCATCAACGTCATCGTTACATCGCGCACCTGTGAAACGCTGCCAGGTGCGGAAGTAACGGTGGGGGAATACATCGTTTGAATCGAGTCGACAATCACGACAGAAGGGGAAAGCTCGTCAATATTTTTGACGATATGCTCTGTGTTGACCTGCGATACGATATAGAGTTCATCTGTCGTAACACCGAGCCGCTGCGCACGCATCTTAAGCTGGCGCGCGGATTCCTCGCCGGATACATACAAGATTTTTCCGTCTGTTTTCATTGTCTGACATATCTGCAAAAGCAGGGTCGATTTTCCAATGCCCGGGTCGCCGCCAACCAATATCAGAGAGCCGGTTACAATTCCGCCGCCCAATACACGGTCAAATTCGCCAAGCCCAGTCGAAAACCGCAGCTCTGCATCTAACTCAATTTGGGAAAGTTGTGACGGCGCGGCAGTCGGCGCAGATGAAACAAGTTTGTTTGTTTTCGCTGACGGTTTGGTAACGGCTTCTTCCTCAACTAATGCGTTCCATGCACCGCATGCAGGGCATCTGCCGTACCATTTTGAGGTTTCGTTTCCGCAGTCTGTGCAAAAAAATGTAACTTTATTTTTCATGTCTTTGTTCCTTTCTGCCGCGCTTTTAAGATAAAAAAGTGCCTTCGAAATAAGCTTACGAAAGCACTTTTATCAATCAAAATTACTCAAATAATACAGTTGAGATACCAGTATCTACAGCCTCCGGCGTTCCTTTTCCTTTCCAGAGGTAAAGGTCGGCGGTATCCGTTTCGGAATTGTAATTCTTCAGATAAATCGCGTTTTTGTCGCTTCTGGAATAGAAGAGCGCATATGTTTCCGTATCAATCTGCTGTGCAGTTCCGCCGCCTGTCGTGCTGATTGAGTAGAGATTACCAATATAGGTTTCCATGTTCAAATCGCCGACATAGGTAACAGTTTTACCGTTTTGTGAGAGCTTATATGCGGAAGCAAAGATGTTTTCGCCCAGCAACTTCGTTTTGCCGTTTACATACGCGGTCAATGTACCTAAACCGGTCTCCGCGTTGACATTTGTCATATACACAATTGCTTTGCCGTCCTTTGTAGCAGTAAAGGAGCTAACGCCTTCAGCAATGATTTCATCTTTTACTCCGCCGAACAGCGACTCTTTTCTTACATGTAGTTTACCCGTGCTGGTGGCTTGGTCATATTCGTTCATGTAGTAAATCGTCTTAAAGTCATACGACGCACTTGCGTGCTGCGGCGTCATCATACCATTTGCTACAACCACCGGGTCTTTGCTGCCGCGTTTGAGGTACATATCCGGGCTGGAAGCGGAAGCGTCCGCGCCCGCCGGCATTTTTGCCAAAAGGTAGTTCTCGTTTTCAACATCGACGCCAAAGAAGCCCATCAAATCTTCCATTACAGCAGTAGGAGCGCCTTTGCCGGATTTCATGTAAAAGTTATAAATCTGATTTTCATCTACTGTGACATAAGCGGTTTTGTTTGAAAACTCAGACGCCATTACATAATTCTCCGTTACGCCGCTTGCAATCATTTCGGGTGTTTTTCCAGCCGAAACAGAGTACAAATCACACGTGTACGTGTTCATATTGTAATTCTTGGCGTACAAAACCTCGCCCTTATCCGATACCTTAAAGCTTGCAATTACCGCTTCGTCCAGCAAAGTCGGCTGCGAACCGGTCTTGACAACATAGAGCTGTCCTTCGCCGGACTCTCCGTTTACATTTTCTAAAAACGCAACCATTTTGCCGTTCTGGCTGACCATATAGGTCTGGTACAAGGTCGAATTTGCAACAATCTGCGGCTCAATGCCCTTTGTATAATAATAGAGCTGGCCCATTGCCGTGTTGATGTCGACATTTGACATATAAACGACAGTTTTGCCGTTTTCCGATACGGCAAACCCCTGTAAAACATTGTCCGCAATCTTTGTCTTTGTCTTACCGTCGTAGCTTACGTACAGTGTACCGGAGAAAGTCGACTGGTCAAAATTTTCTAAAAAGTATACGACTTTACCGTCTTTCGACTGTACAACTGTGTTGCCAAAACTGGAAAAGCCTGACGACGGGTCTTTTACAAGACTCTCAGAAACTTGCGTTGCAGAACCGGAAATTGGTTTCTGGAACAGTTTATAATCTTTAATGTACGATATCGGAAGTTTGGAACGGTCCACCGGCATCGAATACTTCGGTGCAAAAATCCCTGTGAATACAACCCACAAACCTACTGCGATTAATACGAGTGCAATCAGGCCCGAAAAAGCAATCAGGCCGGAACGCTTCTTTGGCTGCGGCGTTTCCTCTGCTGCCTGCTCTTCTGTATAAGCGTCGGCAACATCTGTAGCGGCAATGGTCTCGTCTGCAGCGGTTTCTACGCCGTTTGTTTCTGCTTCAACATCAACCGTTTCTTCCGCTGCGTCAACCGGCGTTTCAACTATTTCTTCCGGCTCCTGAACCTGTTCTTCCTCAGTCAGCGGTACACCACAGTTGGTACAGATTTTTTCGCTTGGGTCATTTTCGTGTGAACAATTCTTACAAATCATAATCTACGCCCTCTCGTTTCTTAAAAAAATAATAGTGCCAAACTAAAGTCTTTACACATTTTACACTACTTGCGGACAAAGTGCAATATCTATATACAAAATTAATTTTAAACTTTTTGTGAACTTGTGCCAAAACAATGGATTCCTTCCCGGTTTTACTTGCCTTTTATGTCAGAATATTATATGATAGTTCTAAAATTGACAAGGGGTGTATTATTATGACAAAGCTTGTTGCAGCGACAAATAATAAAGGAAAGATTAAAGAAATCAAAGCGATTTTAGGTGGACTGGGGTTTGAAGCAGTGAGCCAGAGCGAGCTTGGGCTCGATCTGGATGTTGAGGAAACAGGAACCACTTTTACAGAAAATGCGCTCTTAAAAGCGCGCGCAGCGGCACAGGCTTCCGGAATACCCGCGATAGCGGATGACTCGGGGTTATGCGTGGATGCACTCGGCGGCGCGCCGGGCGTCTATTCGGCGCGGTATGCCGGAGAAGGTGCAACAGATGCGATGCTGATTGAAAAGCTTTTGAAAAATATGGAGGGGATTGAAAAAGAAAAACGCGGCGCGAGGTTCGTGAGCGCGGTCGCCTTTGTGACACCGCAGGGCGAGGAATTTACCGCGCTTGGCGAGGCGGAAGGCCGTATCACAGAGGCGCCGTTTGGTGATGGCGGCTTTGGCTATGACCCTATCTTTTACTCAACAGAGCTTGACAAAACTTATGCGCAGATGAGCGCACAGGAAAAAAACAGCATCAGCCACCGTTACCGGGCGCTTATGGCGCTTAAGGACATTTTAGAAAAAAACTATAAAAAATGATGTAGCTGTCGCAGGTCGCGCCAACATATTGCGGGTTTGTCTGCCATAGAATAGTAAAAACAATAAACGGGAGTGTGTATGAATGAAGCGATACTTTTGTTTGGCTTTTACGGTTCTTTTTTGCATGATGGTGGCTCCGCAGCCAATGAAAGCCGAGTCGGCGGCGAGCTATTGCGTCATTGACTCTGTCACGGGGCGCGTACTGTACGAAAAAGACGCCTACACAAAACGCGGCATGGCCAGCACGACCAAAATTATGACGGCGCTTGTCGCACTGGAACGGGCAAATCCCGACGATATTGCCACGGTCAGCTATAATGCTTCTCGCACAGAAGGCTCGTCTCTATATCTGAAAGCGGGGGAGAAAATGCGCATTTCAGATCTTGTTTATGGATTAATGCTCAATTCCGGCAACGACGCGGCAGTCGTCTTAGCAGAGCATATTGGCGGCGATGTAGGCACATTTGCTGGGATGATGAATGAGATGGCGCGTGAAATCGGCGCAAATGCGACACATTTTAAAAATCCAAACGGGCTTCATGACGACGACCATTATACAACCGCATACGACCTCGCGCTTATTACCCGCCGCGCGATGCAGAATGAAACCTTCCGGAAAATCGCCGCGACAAAGAAATACACGGCTGAGACGGTGGATTCGAAGCGGAAAATTTATCTGTCCAATCACAATAAGCTTTTAAACTCGCTTGATGGGTGCGACGGCGTAAAGACGGGATTTACGAAAAAAACGGGGCGTTGTCTCGTTTCTTCTGTCACGCGTGACGGGTGGCAGGCGATTTGTGTGACGCTCAATGCCGGCGACGATTGGAACGACCATACCGCTTTGATGAACAAGGCGTTTTCGGAGCATCAAAACCGCCGCGTTATTACGAAAGGGCAGTTTATTAAAACTGTACCTGTCAGCGGCGGCATGAGTGATTGCATTGGCGCTGTGGCTGATGCGGAGGTATCTATCCCAGCAAAAGAAAACGAAAAATTTGATTTTGAGGTTGTATACCATATTGATACGTCGGTGGCCGCCCCCATCACACAGGGGCAGCCGATCGGGAATATAGAGCTCATACTGAACGGAAAAACTTTTGCAACAGTGGGTCTGCTTTCAGATAGTTCTGTTGAGATGACAAAACGCGCCAGCTATTTTGATAAACTTCGAATAGTTTTAAGATGTTTTATATAGCGAAAAACAATTTTTTACACAATAGTTTTACTTTTTTTACACAAACCATGTCTAAAATATACAAAAAAATGATTGCATTTGAAGCAAATGCATTGTATAATTAGAATACAAAGTTTTGTTACCTAAAATACCTAAAGGAGGAACAAGAGAATGAAGAGGGCAGTTGTTGGTAAAGTAATTTCGCTTGTCACCACACTTGCGCTTGTGCTCAGTATGTTTAGCGGTTACAGCATGGTTTATGCTGCGGGCGCGTTTTCTGTGGATACGTTGATTGAAGCAGAACATACGCCGCTGGGAAAAGGCGCGGAAGTTGTTAAGGACAAAAACGCGAGCGGCG
>URQR01000105.1 GCA_900550065.1 uncultured Eubacteriales bacterium
ACGGGCTATAGTCCTTAAACGCCATCAAAAGGCCATACATCGGCATATACATAAAGATTGCAAAGAATGCGACAAAAGGAATCAGCATTAAATATAGATGTCTGTCGCGCCAAATAGCGGCGCGCAGCTTTACACGCTGATGCTCCTTGTATATTTCATCGGAAGACAGCGTCGCCTGATTCAAAGCGTGCTTCGACAGGCGGAGCTCCTCATTTAAATCAAGAATTGCATTATGCTGCTTATTCTTCGCGAGCGTAATCGCAAGTTTTGTTGCGGAAGGGTCGTTTTTTGCCTTCGCTTCCGCCACCTCGTTTTTGTATGTAGCGTTAATTGCGGCTTTTCTTTCTTTATAACTGCCGCGCATCTTTTCCCAATCCGCCCGCAGCGCATCTACTTGATCCTGCGGAGTGTTTGGTTTCGCTTTCCATGCAGCGAGGTCGGCTTCATACTTTGCTTTCATTTGCGCAAGCTGTTCGTTTAAAGCCGCTTTTTGTTCTGCCGGACTCAGTCCGGATTCTTTCATGGCAGCCTTCATCTCTTTTGTGATTTTCGGCTTTACCGGCGGTTCAAATATACCACAGTTTGTCAGCGTGGTTACATTTGCCATGTTTCTTCCTCCTTACTTTCCCTATTTTAATAAATAAAAAATACACAGTTCCCCGTGCCTGTCTTTTACAGTTTCACTATACCATATGCAGTTATAATAGTAAACACACACTTATTTTTATTTGTTCCAGTTTTTTATGAAAATTAATTGCATTTTTTTCGAACACTTCAAAAAAAGTGCAACTATTGCCGAAAAATGCCGATATGACGGGGAAAAATGGCGATGGCAGATGGCAATTCACAAATCTTTAGACGTCATTTTTGATAGAAATCAAAAAAATGATAAGTGCTTTTTTGACAGGTTGCTGTATAAAGGATTGTATGAAGTTGTATCCTAAATAATGCATATTGCGGCTTAGCTGTTATGTATAGGAAGATCAATTTTTGGACATTCTATAAATAATGAAGAAAAATTTACAAATTAATTAGAAAAAAATTGCATGAAACCTTGAAAATTCTTCCGATTTAGTGTACAATAAATAAAGTTAAAGAGTTAACAATCAAAAATAACAAATAGAGAGGTGCAGTTTTTTATGTTCAGTAAAAAAACATTAGAAGACATCCCGGTAACCGGGAAAAAAGTTTTGGTACGCTGCGACTTTAACGTTCCGCTCGACGGCGAGAAAATCACGGATGAAACGAGAATTATTGGCGCGCTCCCGACAATCAAATATTTGATTAAAAATAACGCAAAAGTGATTCTTTGTTCCCATTTGGGCAGACCGAAGGGCGAATTTAATATGAAGTATTCTTTAAAGCCGGTGGCAAAGCGTCTGTCCGAGCTTTTGAACCAGAATGTCGTTATGGCGGAGGATGTAATCGGTGACTCGGCTAAGGCGGCTGTGGCTGCTATGAAGGATGGCGACGTTGTTCTTTTAGAGAACGTGCGTTTCCACAAGGAAGAGGAAAAGAACGAGCCGGCCTTTGCAAAGGAATTGGCTTCTTTGGCGGAGATTTTTGTTAACGACGCATTTGGTACGGCACACCGTGCGCACGCGTCTACGGCTGGCGTTGCAGACTATTTGCCTGCTGTATGCGGCTATCTGATTAAGAAGGAAATTGAGTTCATGGGCGGCGCACTTGAAAATCCGGCGCGTCCGTTTGTGGCGATTTTAGGCGGCGCAAAGGTGTCGGATAAAATTGGCGTTATTGAGAACCTGATTGATAAGGTTGACTCGCTTATCATCGGCGGCGGTATGGCGTATACGTTCCTGAAGGCAAAGGGCTATAAAATTGGTAATTCCATTTGTGAGGACGACAAGCTCGACCTTGCGAAGGATTTGATGAAAAAGGCAAAGGACAAGGGCGTCAACTTCTTGCTTCCGGTTGGCTCTATCGTTGCGGATAAGTTCGCGAACGACGCAGAGCGTAAGTATGTTCCGTCTGACGCAATGCCGGACGGCTGGATGGGTATGGATATCGGCGGGATTACGATTGAGAAGTTCTCGAATGTAATTGAAGGCGCAAAGACAATTATCTGGAACGGGCCGATGGGCGTGTTCGAGTTTGAGAATTTTGCACAGGGCACGAAGGCGATTGCGGAAGCGGTTGCAAAGGCGGACGCTGTGACGATTATTGGCGGCGGCGACAGCGTTGCGGCTGTGAAGCAGATGGGCTTTGCCGATAAGATGAGCCATATTTCTACGGGCGGCGGCGCATCGCTCGAGTATCTTGAGGGTAAGGTGCTGCCGGGTATCGCGTGCCTGATGGACGCGAAGACGCGCCCGACGGTTGTAGCGGGAAACTGGAAGATGAATAAGACGCCTGCGGAAACGGGCGCATTCATTAAAGAGCTGGCTCCGATGGTAGAGGGCGCAGCGGCGCAGGTAATTGCGTGCGTACCGTTCGTTTGTCTGCCGGCGGCTGTGGAAGCGGCGAAGGGAACAAACATTAAAATCGGTGCGCAGAACATGCACTTTGAGGACAGCGGCGCGTTCACGGGCGAGGTGAGCGCGGATATGCTGACCAGCATGGGCGTTGAGTATGTAATCATCGGCCACAGCGAAAGAAGACAGTATTTTGCTGAGACGGATGTTACAGTGAATAAGAAGCTTTTGAAGGCAATTGAAAAAGGCTTAAA
Source organism: uncultured Eubacteriales bacterium (assembly GCA_900550065.1). GTDB lineage: Bacteria > Bacillota > Clostridia > UBA1381 > UMGS1253 > Aphodoplasma. The sequence goes on from URQR01000105.1 coordinate 2,687, forward strand.
GCCAATCGTTTGCGTAGGCGAGTCACTCGAGGAGCGCGAGCAGGGCATTACGATTGACCTGATTCGCAGTCAGGTAAAGATTGCGTTTATGAACGTAAGCGCGGAAGACGCGAAGAAGGTTATCATCGCGTATGAGCCAATCTGGGCAATCGGCACGGGCAAGACGGCGACGGACGAGCAGGCGAACGAGGTTTGCGGCGCAATCCGCGCGGTTGTGAAGGAGCTGTACGGCAAGGAAGTTGCAGACGAAATTATTGTACAGTACGGCGGCAGCGTAAAACCGTCGAACGCGGCGGCGCTGTTCGGCATGTCCGACATCGACGGCGGTTTGGTTGGCGGCGCGAGCCTGAAGGCGGCGGACTTTACCGGGATTGTGAAATTTTAATTCGGGTAAAAGGCGCTTGAAAGTGAACGAACAAAGGGGGCAGACCTTGCGTCTGCCCCGTTTTGGCAAAATTGCGTACTGTTTTTCTGTGAAAACACCACATAAAAAGCCGTGATTTTGCGATAAATTGTACAAAAACCATTGGTTTGTTAGGGAAGGTGCGTGATTCTATGAAAAAACCGACAGCATTAATTATTTTGGACGGTTACGGCATAGCAAAGGATAAAAAACAGTCTGCAATCGACGCGGCAGCAACGCCGGTTATGGATAGCCTGATGGCGAAATACCCGCACAACATCATTCATGCGAGCGGGATGGACGTTGGGCTGCCGGATGGACAGATGGGCAATTCCGAGGTGGGGCACACGAATATCGGCGCGGGCCGAATCGTGTATCAAGAGCTGACAAGGATTACGAAGTCAATCGGAGACGGCGACTTTTTTGAAAACGAGGCGTTTTTAAGTGCGGTGGAAAATGTAAAAAAGACGGGCGGTGCGCTCCATTTGTGGGGGCTGCTGTCCGACGGCGGCGTACACTCGCACAACACGCATATGTACGCGCTGTTAGAGCTTGCGAAACAGCAGGGGGTTAAGGACGTATATGTGCATTGCTTCTTAGATGGGCGCGACGTTGGGCCGACGACGGGCGCGGACTATGTGAAAGAACTGGAAGACAAGATGAAAGAAATCGGCGTCGGCAAAATTGCAACTGTGATGGGCCGCTACTACGCAATGGACCGCGATAATCGCTGGGAGCGCGTACAGAAAGCGTACGACGCAATGGTGAAAGGCGAAGGTGTGCAGGCTGACGACGCGGAGACCGCGGTGCGCGACTCTTATAAAAACGATGTGACGGACGAGTTTGTGCTTCCGACTGTAATTGCCGGCGCGGCGAAAATTAAGGCGGGCGACAGTGTAATCTTCTACAATTTCCGTCCCGACCGCGCACGCGAAATTACGCGTACGATTGTGGATGAAGCGTTTGACGGCTTTGCACGGCAATATTTTCCTGTTTACTTTGTGTGCATGACGCAGTATGATAAACTTATGCCGAATGTCGAGGTGGCGTTTAAACCGACGAAGCTAATCAATACCTTTGGCGAGTATATCAGCGGAAAAGGACTGACCCAGCTGCGGATTGCAGAAACGGAAAAGTATGCGCATGTGACGTTCTTCTTCAACGGCGGCATTGAGAAGGAATACCCCGGCGAGGACCGGGCGCTGATCGCGTCGCCGAAGGTGGCGACGTACGACTTAAAGCCGGAGATGAGCGCGTACGAGGTGACGGACGAGGCGGTAAAGCGCATCGAGTCCGGCAAGTATGACGTAATTGTTTTAAATTTTGCAAACTGCGATATGGTAGGCCATACGGGTGTGTTTGAGGCGGCGGAGGCGGCTGTTGCAGCGGTTGATACATGCCTCGGACGTGTGCTGGACGCGATTGAGAAGATGGGCGGCTGTGCGCTTGTAACGGCGGACCACGGCAACGCGGACGAGATGTTCGACGACGGCGGCAATGTAGTGACGGCGCATTCGACCAACCCGGTTCCAATGGTTATGGTTGGCTTTGAAGCAGGGCTAAAGAGCGAGGGGCGTTTAGCGGATATTGCGCCGACGCTGCTCGACATGATGGGGCTTGAAAAGCCGGCGGAAATGACCGGAGAGAGTATGCTGGTTAGATAGTTAGAATAATTTTGATGTATTTTTAGAAATTGGAGGTCGCAAAATGGCGGAGCAGGAGTTACAAAAAATTATTGACGTAGAGCTCACCAAAGAAATGAAAAAGTCGTATATCGACTATGCCATGAGCGTAATTGTCAGCCGCGCGCTGCCGGACGTCCGGGACGGGCTAAAGCCCGTTCACCGGCGTATCCTATACACAATGCATGAGGCCGGGCTTACGCCGGACAAGCCGTACAAAAAATGTGCGACGACGGTCGGTGATGTACTCGGTAAGTACCACCCGCACGGCGACGCGTCGGTCTACGATGCTTTGGTGCGGCTTGCACAGGACTTTTCCATGCGCTACTGCCTCGTTGATGGACAGGGCAACTTTGGTAGTGTGGACGGCGACCCGCCGGCTGCTTACCGTTATACGGAGTCGAAGATGAGCAAAATGGCGCTCGAGATGCTTGCCGATATTGAAAAAGACACGGTTGACTTTGGCCCGAACTACGACGACAGCCGTCAGGAGCCGCTCGTCATACCGTCGAAGTTCCCGAACCTGCTCGTTAACGGCTCGTCGGGTATCGCGGTCGGTATGGCCACAAATATTCCGACGCATAACCTCGGCGAGGTCATTGACGGCGTAATCGCCGTAATGGAGGATCCGAACATCACGATTGACGAGCTAATGGGCTACATAAAGGGGCCGGACTTCCCGACCGGCGGCATCATCATGGGCAAAAGCGGAATCCGTGCGGCGTATCATACGGGGCGCGGCAGGATTCTAATCCGCGCGCGCGCAGTGATTGAGGAGCATAACACGCACCAAAAGATTGTTGTGAGCGAAATACCATATCAGGTGAATAAGGCAAAGCTGGTTGAGAAGATTGGCGAGCTGGTGCGCGACAAGCGGGTGGACGGCATATCCGCTATCCGGGATGAGTCCGACCGCGAGGGTATGCGAATTGTCATTGAGGTTAAGCGCGACGCGAATGCGAACGTAATTTTAAACCAGCTCTACAAATACACGCAGATGCAGGAAAGCTTCTGTGCGAACATGATTGCGCTCGTTGATAACCGCGAGCCGCGCCTGCTCAACCTGCGCGAGATGCTCGACTATTATATCGAGTTCCAAAAGGATGTATTAATCCGCCGGACGCGCTTTGAGTTGAAAAAAGCGATTGACCGTGAGCATATCCTGCATGGATTGTGTATTGCGATTGACAATATTGACGAAGTCATCAACGTGATTCGCGGCGCAAAGGGTGGTATCAGCGACGCGAAAACGGAGTTGATGGAGCGGTTTGGTCTGACGGATGTACAGGCGCAGGCGATTGTGGATATGCGCCTCGGCCGGTTGAGCGGCCTTGAGCGGCAGAAGATTCACGATGACCTCGCAGAGGTGCAGGCGCTGATTGCGCATTTGAACGAGATTTTGGGCGACGATCATCTTGTTGTGGAAATGGTGAAGGAAGACCTTTTGCGCATCAAGGAAAAGTACGGCGATGCGCGACGCAGTGAAATTGCGCCGGTTGTCGACGAAATTGATATAGAGGATTTAATCGAAGAAGAGGACGTTGTCGTTACGCTGACCCATCTGGGATATATTAAAAGGATGCCGGTCGACACCTACCGTAGCCAGCGGCGGGGCGGACGCGGTATTACGGCGCAGGCGGTGCGCGACGAGGACTTTGTGGAGGACATCATGACGACCTCGACGCACGACAATATTTTATTCTTCACTAACAAGGGTAAAATGTTTAAGCTCAAAGGCTATCAGATTCCGGAAGCCGGGCGGCAGGCGAAAGGCACGGCGATTGTAAATCTGCTCGAGCTTGCGCCGGGCGAAAAGATTAGTACGACGATTACTTTGCGCGAATTTACAGAGGATAAGTACCTTACCTTTGTAACAAAAAACGGTATCATTAAGCGCAGCCCGCTGTCCGACTATGACACGAATCGGAAAAACGGTTTTTGGGCGATTGGGCTTGACGAGGATGACGAAGTAATCCGCGTAGAGCTTACCGACGGAAACTGCGATTTGATTATCGGCACGGCGGAGGGCATGGCAATCCGCTTTAATGAAACAGACGCCCGTGTGATGGGCCGTATGGCGCGCGGCGTGCGCGCAATCCGCTTAGATGAAGGCGATATCGTGGTCGGCGCGAGCGTAGTAAAGGAAGGAACGCGGCTGCTTGTCGTATCGGAAAACGGATACGGTAAAAAGACGGAGCTTGACGAATATCATGTACAGAACCGCGGCGGCAAGGGTGTGCTTACCTACCGTATTACGGAGCAGACGGGACGCCTTGCGGGTATCAGTACGGTTACAGACGAGGACGATATTATGCTCATCACCGATGCAGGCGTAATTATCCGGCTGCATACGAGCGACATTAGTACGTATTCGCGTGTGACGAAGGGCGTGCGTCTGATGCGCCTTGACGACGATGTGAAAATTGTGTCGCTTGCGCGCACAGAGCGTGAGGAGGACG
>URQR01000106.1 GCA_900550065.1 uncultured Eubacteriales bacterium
TCGATGCCTTAACTGCCGCGCCGCCTGTAAGGCTTCTGATCTGGTTTCCATCCACATCAGAATAAACGACGCATCCGGCGCTCAAATCCGCCGCACCAGCGGCAAATCCGGGCAGTGTAACCATGCTTAAAATCATGGCAACACTTAAGATGACGCACAAAAACTTTTTGTACATTTCCCCCGTACCTCCTAAATATGTTTAAAATAATTGCTTAACACAATAATGTGTTTTACTATGTCTGTGTTTCCATAAACATAGCATAAAAACTCATCTATATTATAACTCGTTTTTATATAATAATCAATACAAATTCAACAAAATTTTATGCCATTTCTCTAAATAAAATTTGCCAAGTCGAATCCTTTTTCTATATATTGTGTTTTTCTATTCCGCATCTGTCAATATATTGTGATATCATTGTTTTGCCCCTGAAATGCTGCATTCATTACAATTTAGTTACAAATAAAATTCCACTTCATATTTTCAGAAAAAGACACCAATTGAACATAAATTGTCCTTAAATTACAACAAAACAATTGACTTCTATTCAAAAAATCCGTATTATACTACTATAGTTTAAAAAATACGGAGGATTTTAATCTATGGACAGTATCTATTTCAGTCTAGACAATGTTGCATTAAAAATCAAAACCGACAACTATCATATTAATATACAAACAATTCACTTAAGCCCCTACCTGTACTACATTGATAACCACTGCCACAAAGGGTTTGAAATACACTACGTAACAGGCGGAAAGGGCACAGTGAAGCTGCGCGATGAACAGCACGCCGTTCAAAAAGGCACAATTTATATCACGGGGCCAGACACCGACCACGAACAAATCAGCGACCCGGGCCAAGTCATCATGGAATACTGTCTTGGGTTTGAGCTGCTGCAAACAAAAACTCCAATCACGCATAACAGCTACGACGCAGACTATGCCCTCGACAAGCTATACGATATACGCTTTTGGGCCGGCAACGGCAGTGAAAGTTGCTTCTCTTTATGGAACAATCTTGCCAGAGAGGCGAATGCACAGACAATAGGTTGCTACAGCAATATATCCGCTTATATTTTACAAATCCTAATTGAAACAGTCCGCTTGGCTACAGGTAATATGCGCATTGACACGCCGCTCCCGGCAAAATCCCTCGAAGACCGGCGTACGACAATTTTGGACTCGCATATGCTTTGGTCAGCCGCCGGCACGACGCTGGAAAAGCTGGCCGACCAGCTCCATCTGAGCACCAAGCAAGCCGCCCGTCTGGTGAAAAAGCAGTACGGCATGTCCTTCGAGGCACGGCTCACCCAAACAAAGCTTGACATGGCGGTCCGGCTGCTCACGATGACAAAACTGCCGGTCAGCGAAATCGCAAAAACAGTCGGATACTCATCCATTCAATATTTTTCAAGGCGATTCAAAGAAAAATACCAAATTTCTCCGGCTGAATATCGAAAGCGCTATCAATAGCAGGGGCGATTACTTTAAAAAATCCTCCCTGTACGGTGCAAACGTGTCGAGCAAGACCCCTTTTTCAAGGCAGACGCATCCATGCATAATATTTGGTACCTTATAAAGCGTGTCGCCCTTTTTGACGATGCGCTTTTCCTCACCAATCGTAAACTCAAACGCGCCCTCAAGCACATGGGTCAGTTGTGTATGCGGATGGCTGTGCATTGCGCCGACCGCCCCCTTCTCAAAGTGGACCTCTACCTGCATCATGTTGTCGCCATACGCTAATATCTTTCGCTTCACTCCACCGCCCTGCTCCTCAAACGCACAATCCTTTGCAAAAACAAATGCCTGATTCATCTATTCTCTTCCTTTCCCTCATAATTCAAAGCCGGATTCAATAAATCGTAACCATTATATCCTTCCGCCCCGGTTCTGTCAATACAATTTTCCTGCCGTTTTCAGCTTCTATTTACATATAATAAAACTATTTTTCTACCAATATATAGCATCTGCTTTAAGCGTATCCTAAAACCTTTTTATACAAAATGGTTGGAACTTTTTGCTGATGTATCCGTCAAAAGAAGTATAATACAAAATTAGGAGGCGTTTGTAACATGAGTTCCAATGGCTTAAAAAAATTTGTTTCCATCGGCCTTTCGTCGCTTATGGCGGTGTCTTCCATCAGCGTTTATGCGGTCGAGGCCCCTGTTTCTCCGCCGCTCATCATGCCAATCAGCGCGCAGCCGGACGTAGTAATTGCCCCGCCGGAATATAAGGAAACACAAAAAATGATGCACGGCTCAATCGAATCCATCGAAGAAATGGACGGCCATACACGCCTCCTTTTGAAAAACAAATACGATGAAAACGAGTCGCTTTTGCTGAGTGTCCTTGACAGCACCTTAATGATTGACAGCGAAAGCGGCGACCCAATCGCGCTGTCCAGCCTGGGCAAGGGGGATGAAATTACTGCTTATTACTCCCCCATGTTAGAAATGAGCGAGCCGGCACAGTCCGCCGCGTTTGCGCTCGTCACGAACTTACCGGACGAAGGTGCGCGCGCATCATATTTGACCGTCGGGGAGGTTACGCCAATTGAGGGCGGCGTCCGCGTTTTAAGCGATGACGGTGCGTACAGCATCACTATTTTAGACGACAATCCTATTTCGGCATATCTGACAAAGCAGGCCGTTTCAACAGACAGCATCGAGAAAGGTTCACGGCTATTCGTTTGGTATGAGCTTGTGCTTGAGAGTTTTCCCGCGCAAACGGCGTCACTCAGAACTGTAGTCGCGCCGCCGGCGGCAGCTGAACAGGAGTCTGTACAAGCACCCGCAAAAATTGTGGTTAACTCTAAAGAACTTGTCGGCGCAAAAACGCAGGTTGAAAACGGCGTTGTATTGGTTCCGCTTCGCGCAGTCGCTGAAGAACTCGGCTTTAAAGTAGAATGGAACGGCAGCGACGACAGCGTAAAAATAGATAACGGCGAAGTGAACACGACACTGCGCATCGGCGTTGACAGCTACTACAAGGCAAGCAGCACGGCAATCGGCCTCACGGCTCCGTTTTCTTTTGGTGCAGCGCCTATGCTGATTGATGAGAAAACATATGTCCCCGCCGAACTGTTTGGCCTATTGTACAGTGATTCGGAAACCGTGTCGATAGACGGCGATACACTTTTTGTCAATACTAAATAATACATACAAAAAAAGAAGCGGCCCGCGACATGCAGGCTGCTTCTTTTTTATTTTATCTATTGCGTTCAATAATTTTCCCAATAATATGCCCCATCCCCTGGCTGACATACGCAAGGCCAAGATACGCGATTACATTGCCAAGCATGGAGGAATCATAAAACATAAGCAGCGAAGGCACGTATAAGAATATCACAACGATTGGGTAGTACCACTTAAAGCCCTCGCGGATTGTTAAAACAACACATGTAACCGCAATCACGAGTGCGCTCAGCACACCGGCAATCAGATACAGCGCCATTCCATACTCCTGCGGCAAAACATACTGCAGCGCCGGAACGCCGTAAAACGCTGCAACGCAAGCAAGCATGTGCCATTTAAGCGGTCCGAATACTTCTGTAAAATACATCCTTCCACCATCCTTTGGTTTTCGTTTACCTATGCAATAATACCGCGCGGGCATTTTATCTTACACTCGCCGCAGTCGATACACTTGCTGTAATCAATTCTTGCAAGATTATTCTCTACGGTAATCGCGTCAACCGGACACGCCTTCACGCATAACCGGCAGCCGATACACCCTACGCGGCACGCTTTCGTGACCGCCGGCCCTTTTTCCTGTGACTTACACTTCACGATACGCTGCGCACTTTGCGGGAGCAGTTCAATCACATGCTTCGGACACGCCTTTACGCACATGCCGCACGCTGTACATTTTTCCCTGTCGACCACCGCAACGCCGTCTTTTACATGGATGGCGTCAAATTTACAAGCCTTTACGCACGTCCCAAGTCCAAGACAGGCAAACGCGCATTGCTTCTGTCCGCCGCCGAGCCGCGCCGCCGCGTTACAGTCGTCTACGCCATAGTATTTGTACTTTTCCTCTGCAACACCTGCCGCGCCGCTGCACAAAACAACCGCGCTGACCGGTTCATTGTCGGTCGCCGTCTGGCCCATTACTTCGGCAATGCGCGCGCGCTGGCTGTCATTACTAACCGGGCATCCGTTCACGCCTGCCTTGCCGCTGACAACCGCCTCGGCAAAGTTTGCACATCCCGCAAAACCGCATCCGCCGCAGTTCGCCCCCGGCAGATTTTCCAACACTTTTTCTATCCTATCGTCGCTTTTTACTCGGAATGCGATAGATGCAATGCCGAGCAACGCGCCGAACAAAAGCCCCAGCCCGCCTAAAATAGCGAGGGCGGTCAATACCTCTCCCATTTTACTGCACCCCACACGTCAGATTTTAAACCCGGAAAAGCCCATAAATGCCAGCGCAATCAGGCCCGCGCTGACAAGCGCAATCGGAAATCCTTCCATACACTTCGGCGGCTTAGAAAAGAGCGTCCGCTCCCGTACGCCGGCAAATAACACGATTGCAAGCGTAAAACCAATCGCCGCCGAAAAGCCGTACACAATTGCGCTGATAAAATTATAGCCCTTGTCGATGTTGAGAATCGCAACGCCGAGCACCGCACAGTTCGTCGTAATCAACGGCAGATAAATCCCGAGCGCAGCGTACAAGGCCGGCATCATTTTACGCAGAACCATCTCCACAAACTGCACCAGCACGGCAATAACGAGAATAAACGCAATCGTCTGCAAATACTCCAAATGCGCCGGCACAAGCATATATGTCCAGACCACATACGTCAGCGCGGACGCAAGCGTCATAACAAACGCAACCGCGCACCCCATGCCGAGCGCCGTGTCGACGCGCTTCGAGACGCCTAAAAATGGGCAGATACCCAAAAATTTTACCAATACAAAGTTTTCAATCAAAATCGCGGTCAGCGATATGGTAAATAACTCCGCCATTATGCGTCACCGCCCTTTCTCTTGCGCCGGGCGCTGATTAACTGAATCATCCCAATCACAATACCGAGCGCCAAAAACCCGCCTGGCGGCAGGATAAACATTGTCATAGGGTCAATGCCGCCCGCAACGCTGATGCCCCAGATTGTACCGGAGCCGAGCACCTCGCGGATTGCCGACACAATGACAAGCGCCAGTGTGAAGCCCGCCCCCATGCCAAGGCCGTCGAGCGCGGACAGTCCGACCGTATTCTTCGACGCGAACGCCTCCGCGCGCGCAAGAATGATACAGTTTACTACAATCAGCGGGATAAAAATACCGAGGCTTGCCGACAAATCCGGCAAATACGCTTTTAGAAGCATTTCAATCACCGACACAAATCCCGCAATAATCACAACGTAGGCCGCAATACGAATCTTATCCGGTATAAATTTACGCAAAAGCGATATCACGACGTTTGACGCAATCAATACAAGCGTCGCCGCAATGCCCATCGTCACGCCGTTTTGCAGCGTCGTCGTAACCGCCAGCGTCGGACACATACCAATGAGCTGTACCAGTGTGGGGTTCTCTGTTATCAGGCCGTTTAGCAGAACCTTTGTGTACTTGTTTTCTTTATTCATCTGCCCCGACCTCCCCGCCTTCCGGATTTGTATCCGTTCCCGGAACAATCCCGTTTTGAATCTGCTGTGCCACTTCTACAGCTTTATTCACGCCCGCCGTCAAAGCCTTCGAGCTGATTGTCGCGCCGGAAACGGCGTTGATCTCGCTTTCCTTCGCTCCGGCCTTCACAACTGTGACAGCCCCCTTACCGGTATACTGCTGCCGGAAACTGTCCTTTTCAATATTTGCGCCAAGCCCCGGCGTTTCCGCGTGCGATATAATGCTCACGCCGGTCACCTTGCCGTCCTCGGTCAGCCCGCGGAGCACGATATAATGTCCCTTTTCGGTAAACGCGCCTTCGCCCATATGCGCAATTACGGGAATGCCCGCGTTCAGCGCGTTTATAATGGCGGATTCGCTGCCCTCGATCCATTTGCCGTACACGCCGTATTGTTCGGCGAGCCATTGCAGCGTTCTGTGGCTCAAGCCGTTTCCGTGGTAGCGGCCGTCGTCCACCGCCGCGCAGAACAGCGTATAAGGATTCTGATCGTTGTTTCCGGTTTTTCCGGGGCAGGCAAGGGAACATTGATGAAGCGGCTTGTCAGTGATTATGACAATTATGCCTTATCTGTTTCCATGACAACGAGACAGCCAAGAACAGGTGAAGTAGATGGAAGGGAGTATTTCTTTTCCACGAAAGAGGAATTTGAAAAGAAAATAGAAGAAGAGGGACTTGTGGAATATGCCTGCTACTGTGGCAACTACTACGGAACCCCGAGAGAGTATGTGGAGAAGAAGCTGGAAGAGGGAGCGGCAGAAATCGCGGAAAATGAAGCGAAAGTTGCAGAGGCAAAAATTGAGTATGCCAATGGTGAAGAGGAGGCTGCCCAGAAGATTGCAGAAGGCGAACAGAAAATTGCGGACGCAGAGGCAAAGGTTCAGGATATCGAAAAACCAACCTGGTATGTCTATGACCGTGATACTTTGACTGAGTATTCCGGGTACGGAGAAAACGCGGAGCGTCTAGGTGCGATTGGCCGTGTCTTCCCGGTATTATTCTTTCTTGTTGCGGCGCTGATTAGTCTGACCAGCATGACGCGAATGGTAGAAGAGCAAAGAACCGCAATCGGAACCATGAAAGCACTTGGATATAGCAAGATGTCCATCGCGAAGAAATATCTTGGATATGCGTTGATCGCGACAGCAGGCGGCAGTGTGTTAGGTGTGCTGATCGGTGAAAAGATATTGCCATATATCATTGTTTACGCATATGGAATTTTATACAAGCATATTACACATATTCTGATCCCATACCAATGGATCTATGCCTGGATGGCAGCGGCGGCAGCAATTGTATGTACAATGGCAGCAACATTTTTTGCATGTTACAAAGAACTTGTAGCACAGCCGGCAGTACTGATGCGCCCACCGGCACCTAAAAATGGACAAAGAGTTTTCTTAGAAAGAATAAAATTTATTTGGAAACATTTAAGTTTCACATGGAAGTCTTGTATCCGTAACTTAACCAGATATAAGAAACGATTCTTTATGACAGTTTTTGGGATTGGCGGTTGTATGGGATTGATGCTGGTTGGATATGGAATT
>URQR01000107.1 GCA_900550065.1 uncultured Eubacteriales bacterium
ATAATCATGAAAATTTACGAACAGTACATCGGGAAAAAGGTTTTGATAAGAGGGTACGAATGCGGCGTATATTTCGGGACGCTTGCTGAGCTTGATGGCGGTACGGCAATGCTTACAAATGTCAGGAACATATGGCGGTGGGAAGGTGCAAATAATTTGTTTGAGGTTGCGAACAAAGGGATCGACCCTGTAAACAGCAGAGTGTCAGAAACGGTAGAATCGGCGGTTTTCACAGGAGTATGCGAGATTGTTCCATGCACCAAAACAGCAATTGAAAACTTGGAGGGAATCGAGGCATGGGAATTTCAGAAATAGAACCGGCTATCTCCGGCATAAAAGAATTTCTATATAGCTACGGCTGCGGCAGCGGCGACGGCAGCGGCAACGGCTATGGCAACGGCTGCGGCAACGACAGCGGCGACGGCAGCGGCAACGGCTATGGCTACGGCAGCGGCAACGGCTATGGCAGCGGCTACGGCAGCGGCGACGGCTATGACATAAAACGAATCAACAATCAGCCTGTATATATGGTTGACGATATTCCAACCATTATAACGCACATTAAAGGGAACCTCGCGAAAGGCTATATTTTAGAGTTTAATGTCTATTTGAGGCCGTGCTATATCATCAAGCACGGCAGATACTTTGCCCACGGGGAAACTATACGCGAAGCAAGGGAAGCGCTGGAAGAAAAAATTTATGCAAATATGGATACGGAGGAGGCAATTGAGCGGTTTTCCGCAGCATTTGGAGAAGCGGACAAGCTGTACAAGGCAAAGGAATTTTATGTATAGCACAATCGTCTGACCGGGAGCTGTGAAATGGGCCGGAAAAGCTTTGCAGTGACGCACGGAATAGACATTGACAACGACTATATGACGGTGCAGGAGTTTATCGAGCTGACAAAGGATAGCTTTGGCGGGCAAGTCATACGAAAGCTTGCGGAAGTGTATGACCGTAAGAAGTGCAGCTATGTGCAGCGCGTCCGCGTGCAGGAGGGAAAGAAAGTTGAACAAGTTTAGGAAATATTGTACGAATGTATGGGTGGCTGAATGCGATGAAAAATATGAGAAGGGCGAAGTAATTCAGCTTGTAACGAAACATGGAAAAGAAGTTGACTGTGAAATTTATAATTTTTTGTGTAAAAAAGGTGACAAGTATTACTATTCCATAGTGCGGATTGAAGAAAAAACATATGCAGAACGTAAGGCTGATAAGTATAGAAAAAGCGCTGTGAATGCAGCCCGCAAAAGCGATGAGTATTGTGAGAGGTCACAGGAAGCCAGAGCATTTCTATCTTTGGGCGAGCCTATAAAAGTAGGACATCACAGTGAAAAAAGACACAGGTCGTTGATAGAGAGAAATTGGAATAGAATGGGAAAGAGTGTTGCGTTTGCCGAAAAAGCAAAAGATGCAGAACAGAGAGCAGCTTATTGGGATAGTAAGTCCAAAGAAATTACCCTTGCGATGCCTGAAAGTTTAGAATATTTTAAATATGAATTAGAGCGGGCAGTTGAATATCATGCAAAATTAAAAAGCGGTGAGATAGAACAGGAACATGCGTATTCAATGGCATATGCGAGTAAGGCAGTAAGGGAACTAAAGAAAAAGGTTGAAATAGCACAAAAATTGTGGGGAGAGGGAATGGAATAGGAGGACGAGGTATGAGTAAATGCGCAAGCTGTATAAAAGGGCCGGCGGAGTGCAGCTATATGCGGGATATGACGCCGGTGGAGGGATGGACGGCAAAGACGGTGGCGTATCGGACGCAGCTTGGAAAAAGCGCGTATACGTACGAGGTAATAGAGTGTCCCGAGTTTGAGCCAAAGCACAAGCCGAAAAAGAAGCCACGGCGGAGCGGTGCAAGTTGTGCGAGCACGTTGGACCATGAGTACGCGGAAAGAAAACAAAAAGTGCTGAAAGGGTGCAGCTACGGCGTAAGCCATTTTTGTGACGGCACGCCGAACCCGTCGCAGGGCGGGAAAATGAAGCGGGAGCCGTGTAAGTATTACCGGGGTGGGAAGTGTACGAGTAGTAGAGTGAGGTAAGGCAAGAAACAGAGTTTCTTCCTATTATATTATATAAATGCCGGGTATTAATTTTTTAATACATTATACCCGGCAAATAACTATAGATTTTAATATTATTTTTACGGGCTTGGTTAGAGCCTAAGTTTACGACCATACACCAAAGAAAAGGAGGGCGCAAAAATGAAAGAAGGTTATTGGGTAATACGCACCTATATATCCGGAAGCGTAGGTGAAAAAACAAAGTATTGGATTCCGGGACCGCGCCCTCGCAGGAATAGGCGTAATTTTGAATCTGACATAAAAAAGCAACAACAAAACAATGCGGCGGCAGAGCGTCAAATGGCCCGTGCGATGAATGCAAACTTTAAAGCAGGTGATATTCTGCTTGGATTAGATTATTCAGATGATGGACTGCAAAAGCTGATAGATAGGGCAGGAGTTACTCAACGCATGGACGAAGGCGAACGAATGGAACGCATCAGGCAAGCGGCAGAACATGAGCTGCGATTATGCCTGCGGCGTGCTAAACATGTACTTACAAAAGAAAAGCAGTCAATTCAATACATAGCAATTACCTCGGACATTGATGGAAAAACGGGAGAGACTGTGCGCGTACATCACCATCTTGTTATTAATAGCGGGGCGTTAGACGCTTTTCGTGCAAAGTGGACACTTGGAGGAGTGGACTATAAAATACTATCTACGCAAAAGGACTATACACCGATTGCACATTATTTTATAAAACAAGTGCGCAAAATTCCAGACGCAAAGAAATATATGTCAAGCCGGAACTTAGTCAGGCCACAGCCGAAAGACCGAATCGCGGTCAATAATTCCGAGCTTCGCATTCCCACAAGATGTGAACTGTTGCATCGAAGCGAATATCAACCGAATAAACCGCAGTACATACGGTATTACATACACCGTGAAGGTTTTCACGGTAGAGACCAAAGCATAATAAAACGAACGAAAGGGACGGAACAAAACGAAAATTTGAATTGCTTGACAGGAGGGGAGCGGAATGGACTATAGGAAAGTGGCAATTGAGGATTTGCGGGGATATACCGACAAAAAACAATCGTTGCGTATAATGCGGGAGCGGATAGTAGCCTTGCAGGACAGTACGCGTTATTTGCATGGAGCGGCGTTGAACGATGTGCCAGCGCGCGGCGGAGGAACGGCAATCGAAGACCAGTATAACAATGACATTGTAGAGCTTGATAAACTGAAACGCAATTATAGTATCGTGGCACGAGAGGTGAAGCGTATACATAAGGCGTATCATGCGCTAAGAGACAATGAGCGTCGTGTGTTGGAGCTCTTTTATATAAACAAAGTGAAAGACTGTGTAGAATTGCTGTGTGAAGAACTGGGCTATGAACGCAGCAATATATATAATATTAAAGACGCGGCTTTGAAACGGTTTACCGTTTTGATGTATGGTGTTATTGATTTGTAGTTTTGGAAAAACTCTGGACGATTTTATATTAATTCCGTAGTATACTATTATTGTGGAAAGCAACAAAAAGGACGCACGCAAGATTTGGGCGGTGCGTCCTTTTTGTATGGGGCTGAATACCGCGCGGATGTGAGCTGGGGCGGGGGGTTGCGGTATATAGCTAAGAAGGGGTTGACATTATGAATAGAAACATCATTTACAATGAGGATTGCATAAAGGGAATGGAAAAAATACAAACTGGGATAATTGATTTAATTCTGTGTGATTTACCATATGGAATCATAGAGAGCGGATGGGACAACGAATTACCGATTACAGAGCTTTGGAAACAGTATAATCGAATCATTAAAGAAAACGGAGCGATTATTTTAACCGCAACACAGAAATTTGCCGCAAAACTTATTGAAGCAAATAAGAAATATTTTCGTTATGACCTCGTATGGAAGAAGAACATACCAATCGGACACGCAAATTGTAATAAAATGCCGCTGCGTCAGCATGAATTAATTCTGGTGTTTTACAAGAAAGCTCCTACCTTCAACCCGCAAGGATTGATTCCTATACCACCGAAACTTAAAAAGAGATACAAAAACGGAAAGTTCCCTGTTGATTCATGCTACAAAGAAAAGACACTCTCAAAGCCGTATATACAAAAGTTTTCAAACTATCCGAAATCCGTGCTTGAGTTTTCGCATGATAGCATGCGTGTACATCCAACCCAAAAACCAATTGCTTTATTTGAGTATTTAATCAAGACATATACAAACGAGGGCGAACTGGTATTGGATAACTGTATGGGGAGCGGCACAACAGCCGAAGCATGTATCAATACTGGGAGAGACTATATTGGTTTTGAGACTGATGTATACTATTGGAAACTTTGCCAAAGACGGATAACACGCCGATTATGCAAAAAGGATAGGATTGATTTACATTGCTTAGAGTGTATCTGTGGTGCAGAGGATAACGGGAAAGTATATTGTGTTGTGAAGTAAAGGCGGGACAATCGTGAAGGAGTGGGCGAAGTCGTTCTATTTATCGGATTCATGGCGCACTTGCCGTGAATCTTTTTTAATGCACAAGTCACATTTATGCGAGCGGTGCAGCACGCCGGATAATCCTGTGGTGGCGTGCATCGTACATCATAAAACATATTTGACCTCGGAAAATATCAACAATCCAAATATTGCGTTATCGTGGGATAATTTAGAAGCGTTGTGTCAGGACTGCCACAATAAAGAGCACCACAAACGGGTATTGCGGCGGTATAAGTTTACAGAGAGCGGCGAACTGACCGCACTCCCCCCCCCATTGACGGAAAAAAATAACGTGCTGGGGAACCGAGAAGGTGGGGATAATTTTACTCCGCAGACGCGCGCATGACGGGTGTACGTGCAGGGGGGTGTGGTATTTGACGAAAGGAGGCGTTATATTTGCAAATTAACAAAGAGCTGACAAAAGATAAGCGGATTAAGAAAGAGATGTCTAAACTAAGGCGTGTTTTTAAAGACATTGACAAAAACATGTGGCAGACGGTAGAAAGCCTGATTAAAAACGCCGCTTTTATGTCTGTGTCCCTTGAAGAGCTTCAGGAAATCATAAACGAAGAGGGCTATACCGTCGAATACCAAAACGGGGCAAATCAGAGTGGGACGAAGCAAAGCGACGCAGTAAAAACACATATCGCCATGACAAAAAATCACGCCGCTATTATTAAGCAACTGACAGAGCTTGTGCCGCCGGAAAAGAAAAAAGAAAGCAAATTACAGGCTTTAAGGGACGAATAATGACTTATTTAAATTATATTTATGAGTATTATTACGGAATAAAAGACGGTACTTACACCGTAGGTAAATGGATACGGCTACTGTATGAAATAGTTGTACAAGGAATTGAGTCCGGCGAGGTTATTTATAACGCAAAAAAAGCAAACAAGGCGATTCGGTTTATTGAATCCTTCTGTCATCATAATAAAGGCAGAAACGATTTAATTAAGCTTGAGATTTGGCAAAAGGCGTGTATTTCTGTTATTTTTGGCATTGTCGACTGTTCGGGCTTGAGAGTGTTCCGAGAAGTATTTATTGTCATAGGCCGTAAAAACGGAAAATCCCTGTTAGCAAGCGCGATTATTGCATATATGGCATACTTAGACGGGGAATACGGAGCGGAAATCTATTGTCTTGCGCCTAAATTGGAGCAGGCAAATATCGTATATGATAACTTTTATCAAATGCTGAAGCAAGAGCCGGAGCTTGAAGAATTGGCAAAAAAACGCCGGTGCGATATTTATATTGCGGATAATAATACAACCATAAAACCGCTTGCGTTTAATGCAAAAAAAAGCGATGGCTTTAACCCACATTTGGTTGTCTGTGATGAAGGTGCAAGTTGGAGCGGCGACGCGGGACTAAAGCAGTATGAAGTAATGAAATCCGCGCTTGGCGCAAGAAAACAACCATTCATCCTATCAATCACAACATCGGGATATGTAAACGATGGTATTTACGATGAATTGATGAAACGGTCAACATCATTTTTAAAGGGGAGCAGCAAGGAACGCCGGCTACTTCCATTTTTGTATCTCATTGATGATGCGGAAAAATGGGATGATATAGAGGAACTGAAAAAGGCAAACCCAAACATGGACATATCCGTTCCGGCGGACTTTTTTAGAGATGAAATCGCAATCGCGGAAACGTCGGTAAGTAAAAAAACCGAGTTTCTGATGAAATATTGTAATATAAAACAAAGTTCCTCTGTTGCTTGGCTGGACTATATCACTGTCGATAAAGCAGTTGTACCAATACAATTGGAGCAATTCCGGGGGAGCTATGCCGTAGGCGGTATAGACCTTTCACAGACAACCGACCTGACCGCAGCGTCGGTACTGATAGAGCGGGGCGGCGTTATCTATGCGTTTACACAATTTTTTATGCCAGCGAACCGGGTGGAGCGCGCAACAGAAATTGACGGAGTACCGTATAACATTTTTATAAAAAAAGGGCTTGTTACGCCGTCCGGCGATAATTATGTGGATTATAAAGATGTGTACGACTGGTTCGTGATGCTACATCAAAAATATAAAATATTTATACTCAAAATCGGATATGACCGCTATAGCGCGCAATACTTGGTGGACGATTTGAAAGCATATGGGTTTCATATGGACGATGTGCATCAGGGCGAAAACCTTGCGGGCGTAATGCGCGAATTTGAAGGGATTCTTTTGGACGGCAACTTTAAAATCGCTGAAAATAATCTGCTAAAGGCACATTTTCTCAATGTGGCTTTAAATCACAATTTGGAAACAAGAAAATTCAGGCCGGTCAAGATTGAACAACGGGCACGCATCGACGGCTTTGTGTCTGTAATCGACGCGATGACAGTACGGCAGAAATATTATGCTGAGGTGGGCGAAATACTGAAAAATAAGAAGCTGGGGGCATTGATACAAAATGGGGATATTTGAAAGCATATTCAAAAAGCCAAAAAGCAATATCCGGGCTGATGGGTACTTTAAAATGTTGAACGGCTATACGCCCGTATTTACAAATGCACCGGAAAGCGTATACGAAATGGAGCTAACGCGGGCCGCAATACATCGCTTCGCTACATTTTGCAGTAAACTAAAGCCGGAAGTAAAGGGCAGCGCGCAAAAACGACTTGA
>URQR01000108.1 GCA_900550065.1 uncultured Eubacteriales bacterium
AAGAAAAGGTAACAAGCCTTAAGCTTGCGCAGATAGAACCAAATAAAGAACAGCCGCGAAAAAACTTTGATGAAGAAAAATTACAGCAGTTAGCTGATTCAATCAAGCAGCACGGCGTAATTCAACCAATTATCGTGAAGGATTTAAATAATGGCTACTATCAAATTGTTGCAGGCGAACGCCGCTGGCGTGCGAGCCGGATTGCAGGGATAACAGAAATACCGGCAATTATTCGCACATATGACGAATTAGCAACAATGCAAATTGCTTTAATTGAAAATTTACAGCGCGAAGATTTGAACCCAATTGAAGAAGCGCTCAGCTATAAGGCACTGCTTGATGATTTTGCACTGACGCAGGAAAAAGTGTCCGAGCAGGTCGGAAAAAGCCGCAGCGCAATCGCAAATACAATCCGGCTGCTCTCGCTTCCAAAACAAGTGCAGAAGCTGCTGGAGGAGGGTGCAATTTCCGGCGGGCATGCGCGGGCAATTCTTTCCGTTACCAGCGAGGAGGGCAAACTGCAATTAGCAGAAAAGATTATAGAAAATGGACTCAATGTACGGCAGGCGGAACAGCTTGCCAAAGCATTGAACGCGCAAAAGCAGGAAAATGAACCTACACAGCCACAGACTTCCGCGTTTGACCTACAACTACAAGGGATTCAAAAGCGAATGTCCGATTTGTTGGGTACGAAAGTTAAAATTTTAAATGGTGCAAAAAAGGGTAAAATTGAAATTGAGTACTATTCCGCAAACGATTTAGAAAGAGTATTAAAACTGCTAAATATTTAAAATAAATATTATATAGAGCTATTTTCGTTAAAATTTTGCCTTTCTGTAATCAAAAAACAAATGCTTGTCTATATCCTTTTATATCTATACTGCTTTTTCGCTTACAGCGCATTTTAAAGGCAATAGACGACAGGTAACAATTCGGTACTAAAGAAAGAAGGTGTATTTGGTGTCGTTTGTCCAATCTATACCAATAGAATATATTATTTTTACACTTCTTACAGTAATTGTAATTTTATTAGTAGTTTGCGTCTTCACAATTTTGCACGCGGTAAAGCTGCGCAAAATTATGAAAAACTGTCCCTCCGGAAAGCTGGACGAAACGATTGTGACGTATTATAATAAAATAGATGAACTATCAAACGCGTTAGATGTTAAAACAAAGGAATTCGACCACATTAAAAAAATGATTGACGCAGGGGCACAAAAGGTCGGCCTTGTCCGCTATGACGCTTTTGACGATATATCGAGCAACCTAAGCTTTTCGCTTGTCCTGCTCGACGGTATGGATACCGGGTTTGTATTGACGTCGATTTATGGACGCGATACGGCAAATGCATACATTAAACCAATCATTAAGGGCAAGTCCTCCTACACCTTATCGGAGGAGGAGCTGACCGCACTGCAAAATGCAATTGAAAATTATGAGAACAAATTGAAATGAGGGAATTCACATGAAAAAAAGTACGAAATCACTTTGGATTTACGCCGCTGTGCTTTTTATCATCGCGATTGGGCTGATTTTTACGGCGACAATTTTACAGGCACGGCTGATTGATGATGGCGACGGAATTGAAGTTTTAGGTACATTTACAAAAAATACGAGACAAAATATTGAAAATTTGACAAACGAGAATATCCGGCTGACAAATGAGCTGGCGGAACAAAACAAGAAAAATGAATCGCTACAATCGGATTATAATACGCTCAAGGAACAAAATGACAAAACGCTGCAAACAAAGGAACTCGTGAAACAAATGTATGATCTATACAGCAAAAAGGACTATAAGGCGTTAGAGCCGCTGCTTTCGCAGATTACACCGGAGGAGACGGACGAGTTTTTGCCGGGCTTTTACGAAACCGCAAAAAAAGCGGTTGATACAAATAAGAAAGATTAATTATTTTTAACATAAAGGGGAAGAAAGCTATGTTAGACATGAAATTGCTGCGGACTGAGCCGGAGCTGGTCAAAGAAAACATCAAAAAGAAATTCCAGGAAGAAAAGTTACCGCTTGTTGACGAGGTAGTGGCACTTGACGTACAATTCCGCGACGCAAAAGCAAAGAGTGACTATCTTCGCAGCCAGCGTAATTCAATCAGCAAGCAAATCGGCGCGCTGATGGCACAGGGTAAAAAAGAAGAGGCCGAGCAGACAAAGCGGCAGGTAACAGAGATGGCCGACGAGCTCGCTGCGCTGGAACAAAAGACGGACGAGCTTTCCGCGAGGATTCGCGAGATTATGCTCGTATTGCCAAATATCATTGATCCGTCTGTGCCAATCGGTAAAGATGACAGCGAAAACGTTGAGGTAGAACGCTTCGGCGAGCCTGTCGTACCGCCGTATGAAGTACCATATCACGTTGATATTATGGAACGCTTTGACGGAATTGACTTAGATAGCGCGCGCCGCACAAGCGGAAACGGGTTTTATTACTTACGCGGCGACATTGCGCGGCTCCATTCCGCAATTTTGTCGTACGCGCGCGACTTTATGATTGACCGCGGCTTTACGTACTATGTGCCGCCGTTCATGATTCGCAGCAGCGTCGTAACAGGCGTAATGAGCTTTGCAGAAATGGAAAACATGATGTATAAAATCGAGGGCGAGGACCTGTATCTGATTGGTACGAGCGAGCACTCTATGATTGGTAAATTCATCGACACACAGCTCGACGAGGATCAGCTTCCGCAGACGCTGACAAGCTATTCGCCGTGCTTCCGCAAGGAGGTCGGCGCGCACGGCATTGAAGAACGCGGCGTGTACCGCATCCATCAGTTTGAAAAGCAGGAGATGGTCGTTGTCTGCAAGCCGGAGGAGAGTGCGGACTGGTTTGTAAAGCTGTACCAAAACACAGTTGATTTCTTCCGCTCGCTCGACATTCCAGTGCGTACGCTTGAGTGCTGCTCCGGCGATTTGGCGGATTTAAAGGTAAAAAGTATTGACGTAGAGGCGTGGTCGCCGCGCCAGCAGAAGTATTTTGAGGTCGGGAGCTGCTCGAACCTCGGCGATGCGCAGGCGCGCCGTCTTGGTGTCCGCATACGCAATAAGGAAAAGGGCAACTACTTCCCGCATACGCTCAACAACACGGTCGTCGCACCGCCGCGTATGCTGATTGCATTTTTAGAAAACAATTTAAAAGAAGACTATTCAGTTGCAATTCCGAAGCCGCTTCAAATGTATATGGGCGGAAAAAAAGAGATACGCAAAAAATAAGAAAAAAAAAAACGGCTCATATTGAGTCGTTTTTTTATGCTCCAAATAAGCGCCGCGCTGTATATTGTCCCAATAGAGCGCCTGCAAGACAGAGTACAATACTAAACACAATATACACGCCGCCATAGATGTATCTTCCACCTTGAAACAAAGTAAGCGTTTCTATAGAAAAGGTTGAAAAAGTCGTAAAACCACCGCACACCCCCGTCCGCCAAAACAGGGACCAATTCTCACTAATCTGTTTATTTTGCTGCATGCCGGCGATAAATCCAATCAACACAGCTCCAATAAAATTAATCAAAAGCGTTAAAATAGGAAAGGTGGATTTTACGGGCAGCAAACCAATTGCATACCTCGCAATTGCGCCAAACGCACCGCCCAACCCTACAAGCAGTATCCCCGACATTCCAAAATCCCCCTCCGTCTATCTCTCGCCGCACAAATACCCCAGCACACAGTCACAAATGTGTCCAATACGCCGCTGTATCTGCTCCTCACTGCTATAGTCTGTCTCAAAAATCTCTGCAAGTGTAAAGCGGTTAGAAAAATAGGAAAAGCTAAACGCAATTGTATCGAACACGACACTCTCAACATCAATGTCGCTTCTAAATACACCCTCGCGGACGCCGCGCTGTAAAATACGCCGAATTTTATCATAGACCGGCTGCTTAATTGCGTGCAGCGAGACCTGTTTTGCAAACCATGCCTCATTCAGGTTTTCCCACATCATAATTTTTACAACAGACGGATTCTGATATAAAAATGTAAAATTGCTTCGAATCACTCCGCGCACCGCCTCTTTACAGTCGCCCTCCTCATCAATACAATCTAATTCTAATAGCTGCATCCGGCGGTAGACCTGCTCCAGCACCGCGAGATACAGCGCTTCTTTCTTTCCAAAGTAGGCATAAATCATCCGCTTATTCACGCCGGACAGCGCCGCAATTTCATCGACGCGCGCGCCGAAAAAGCCCTTCTGCGCAAAGCATGCCTCACCGGCCTCCAATATTTTTTTCTTGCTTAATTCCGGATTCCGACCCGCAGCCATCCCCTTATCCTCCCGGCGTTATTTACGCTTCAGCGGCAGCGTTATCATGACTTCGCTGCCCTTGCCCACCTCGGACTGGATTGCAATCCGCCCGCCGTGCGCCTCTACAATTTCCTTTGCAATCGCGAGCCCGAGGCCTGTACCGCCCGCCTGCCTCGTCCGCGCTTTATCAACCCGGTAAAACCGCTCAAAAATCCGTCCGATATCCTCTTTCGGGATACCGATGCCGTTATCCTTCACCTTAATGTAAAGCTCGTTATAAATTTTACCCGCAAACACCTCAACAATACCGCCGTCCGGTGTATATTTTAAAGAATTGGACACCAAATTGATGAGCACCTGCTCAATTTTATCCCTATCCCCAAAATAAACCGGCATATCCGTCGTAAACGAATACCGCAGCATATGCCCATGCTCCTTCGCCGTCAAGGATAACTTCTCCGTCACATCGCGTACCAATGCGCGAACGTCGATTTCCTCCTGCTTCAGCGCTTCTTTTCCGTGGTCAAGGCGCGAAAGCGTCAATAAATCCTTTACAATGCGTGTCATGCGGTCCACTTCAGAGTTAATTACTTCTAAGAACCTGCGCTGCATCTTATCCTCCGGACCAGCTGTTTCCAGAAGCGTTTCCGTATAGGATTTCACAGTCGTCAGCGGCGTGCGCAGCTCGTGCGACACATTTGCTACAAATTCACGCCGCGAATCGTCTAATTTTTGCTGACGGGTAATATCTTGCAAAGCTACAACCACGCCGCCGATTTTTTCCGAATCTTTATCGCGTTCGTACAAAAACGCGGCAAAAAACGCACGTAATACCTGTCCATTTAAGGTAATAATCCGCTCATACGTCCTGTTTTTCTCTAAATAAACAATATCGCCAATGTGTATGTTCGCCCCAATGTCGGTAAATAACTGGTTAAACTCCACAATATTCGGGTTAAAAATCGAAAGCATACGCTGCGCGGCCGGATTAATGTGAATAATTTTTCCATCTACGCCAAAAGCGATAACCCCATCTGTCAAGTTGACCAAGATGGTCTCCATCTTTGTCTTTTCGCCTTCAACCTGTTCCAGCGTGTGGAACAGCTCCCGCGACATAAAAGAAAACGTGTCCGACAAAATACCAATTTCATCGTTCGATTTTTTTACGCTGGCCATACTTTCCGGTTCTTCAAACTGTGCTAATTTTTCGGCCCGCTTCGTCAGGGCGACAATCGGTCCTGTAATATTTTTCGACAAAAAGTACCCTAAAAAAAGCGAGATAGCAACGCCCCACGCGAGCGCCTGTAAAATAATAAAGAAAATACTTTCAATAATACCAGCAACTTCGTTTTTATCGTCCACAATATAAACGACATACTTCACCTGTGAATTTGCAATGACCGGGTACGCAAAATCCATAATACTCATCTGGCTATTGACCTCGTTGCCAATTTCTCCGTTCATTGCCTTTAAGACATTTGGCGTTTTCTCCAACGTATTGTCCGTCACAAGCCCTGTTCCGTCAAGATACTGCGCCGTTTTTCCGTCCAAAATATAATACACCCTGTTTTCCCCCAGCGCAATTCTGCTTGCACTGGAGTAAAAAGTAATGACATCCTTAACCGCGTCCACCGAATTATCCAATTCCGCGGCTGATATCAGCTTACTCGTAACTTCCTCGTCAAAAGCACGCGTCATATTGTCGGAAAACCGCTGCGAGTAAAACTCCCCCACCTGTGTAATCAGAACTGTGCCGGCTATGATCATAACCGATAAGACGAGCAGGACAAACATAACGACAATTTTCCATTGTAAGCTCTTAAACATCATCTTCACCCAAACTGTAACAAAATTGTGAAAAGAAATATCCGCACCGAAGCCGGTGCAGATATTATTACGTCTATCGGATGTTGTCCTTATTAAAGCAATACCCCACGCCGCGTTTTGTCACAACAAAGCTCGGCAAGCTTGGGTCATCCTCTATCTTTTCACGAAGCCGGCGAATCGTTACGTCAACTGTACGGACATCGCCATAATATTCATAGCCCCATACCTTTTCCAACAGCATTTCCCGGGTAAAAACCTTATCCGGCTGCAACGCCAAAAATTTTAGAAGTTCAAACTCACGCAGCGTCAAATCCACAATTTTCCCGTCGCGGCGCACCTCGTACCGGTCAAGGTTTAATACAATCCGCCCAGCATTGATGACGCTTCCTACATCCTCTTCCACAGCTTCGGCCGGCTCTGTGTTCACGCGCCGTAAATTCGCCTTCACACGCGCCATTAACTCCCGCACAGAAAACGGCTTTGTAATATAGTCGTCCGCCCCAAGCTCAAGGCCAAGCACCTTATCGACCTCTTCCTCGCGTGCTGTCAGCATCAAGATTGGAATCGTGGGCTTTTTCTCCCTGATTTTTCTGCAAACCTCAAACCCATCCATTTTAGGAAGCATGACATCAAGCAAAACCACATCCGGATTTTTTGTCAAAGCAAACTCCAGCGCCTGTTCGCCGTCATACGCCTCAATCGTTTCATATCCCTCTTTTTCTAAGTTATACTTCAATATATCCACAATTGGCCGCTCATCATCTACAATCAGTACAAGTCTATCCACGTAAATTTCCCTCCATTCACTCTAAGATAAACCCAATATAGTGATATTGTATCAGATTTAACGCATACTTGCAAGAAAAACAGGTGTTTTTATCATATTTGTAATAATTCCTGTACCTTTATATACAAAAAGTTTCCCCCTTTCGTTATTTGAGCCGATTTCAGTTTTTCTGAAATTGCTGGCTCTTGCCAGCAAAGGCTCAGAAACG
>URQR01000109.1 GCA_900550065.1 uncultured Eubacteriales bacterium
ATTTCCAGATCATCGTCCACGGTATATGCCTCTCCCGCCGCCATAGAGACTAAATGCTGCGCTAAAATATCGAGGCATTGGCGCGGCGGGTGCGCGTCCTCCATTTGCCCCATGCGCGCCGCCTGTGCCATAAGGCCGCAGTAGAGCCCTTCGGACGCGGTACGCGGGAAAATATGCATGACGCTGACGCGGCCCGGATTATGGCCCGCGCGTCCGAGCCGCTGCAATGTGCTCGATACGGAAAGCGGGCAGCCAATTTGTAAAACGCGGTCAATATCGCCGACGTCGATTCCTAATTCCATAGAAGAAGTCGCGCACAGCAGCTTTAGCGTTCCGTCGCGCAGCGCCTGTTCAACCTCGAGGCGCTGTTCTTTTGATAAACTGCCGTGATGCGTACGCGCAAAGCCCTCCTCGGTAATGCGGTTGACATAATAGGCGAGCTTTTCCGCAAATAGGCGGCCCTGTACAAAGGCGATGACACTGTTTGCTCCCTCGCAATGCTCGACCACTGCATTTGCAAGGTCGGGCCAGATGGAGCCGTCGGGCAGTGTCTTTGCGTCGGGGAGCGGACTGGTTACGATCAGTTCGATATCCTTTTGCATGTCCGGCGCGGCAATTGTGACCGGGTCGGGCGATAGGTAGGCGGCTGCTGTTTCGAGCGGACGGATGGTAGCGGACAGGCCGATGCGCTGGAGCGGCGCGGGACACAGTTTATCGAGCCGCGCAATCGAAAGCATCAGGTGTGCGCCGCGTTTTGCGTCAATGAGCGCGTGCAGCTCGTCAACGATAACGGCGCGTGCGGTCCGCAGTATCGTTTTGCCCGATTTGCTGGTCAGCATGAGATAGAACGACTCCGGCGTTGTAATCAGAATATGCGGCGGCGATTTTATCATTCTGGCACGTTCTTTCGCGGGCGTATCACCCGTGCGAAGGGATACATTGATTTGAATCGAATCGGACGCCGCGTCCGATTCGCCGGAGCGGATTTCGTGCAGGATGCCGGCTAATGGTTTTTTTAGGTTTTCGCGGATGTCACTTGCAAGCGACTTAAGCGGTGAAATATAGATGAGCTGAAGCGCTTGTCCCAGCGTACCTGCGCGCGCTTGCTGGGTCAATTGATCGAGAAAAACCAAAAACGCGGACAGGGTTTTCCCCGTTCCTGTCGGCGCAGATACAAGCGTATGCTGTCCGGAAGCAATCGCCGGCCATGCTTGTTGCTGTACGGGGGTTGGCGTACCAAAGGCTTTTTCAAACCACCGCGCCGTATCGCTGCTGAATATATCTTGTAATTGAAACGGCATTTTACGTATCTCCTGATTGTTTTTTACCGCCTGCGGTTCGTTGCCACGGGCGGGGTGCTATGCGTTTTTTTCTTCTAATTGTTTTTGAATAAAGGCTGAGAACTGGAGCAGGGCTTTTTGTTCAAGCGGACTGCGCAAAAAGTAATTTTTCCGATACAACGCTTCCATTCTCTGCGCTCGGATTTGCGCGGCTTGCTTGGAAAGGCCGCATAAGGATTCGATTTCCGAAGCGGAATGAACCCCTAACGCCCAAAGCACACATGCGGGCGCGAGCAGCCTGCTCGCAAAGATATTCGCCGCCGCTTCGCACGGGTTCGGCCCAGTATCCTCCCCACAGTTCCAGCAGGTGACCGAATTGCGGCACGCAATGCTCGTGGGCGTAACGTGTCCGAGCACAATATGGCCGATTTCGTGCGCAACTGTGAAACGCCGGCGGCGGACGGGCTTACTCTCGTCATAGAAAATAACATAATTATTCTGTATGATGGTTGAGAAAGCGTCGTTTTCCATATAGAGCTCTAATTTGTACTTTTTAATCATTTTTATTCCGCTGGTATAGCTGAATAACAGGATACCCATGTGCCGACAGAGCTCTTTAAGAGAAATAGGAAGCTCGTTTACGCCATATTTAAAAATGATTTCCCATGCTTTGTCACGTGCTGTCTTGTAGTCACGGTAGAAGTTCGACTGACTCATAATTATATTCACCTCATTATAATTATGAATTTAATGTCGAATAATGTCAAAATATTTATACATAAAGATACAAAAAAATTAAGAATCATCCTATCTGTCTTAAAACTCAGGCAGGTTTTTGCGCGGTGTAATTTCGTCAAAATGCGTCGTTTCCGCGTCGATATATTCTTCCTGAGTCAAAGTGTGCTTGCCATCCTGCGGCCCGCGCGCGGCAATAGAAAGCGCCACTGTTTGTGCCGACTCCTTGGAAGATTCTGAAATCAATCGTTCCATATATTTTATTACGCGTTGTTTATTAGATGAATTAAGCTTCACAGCAAGCTCGTATATTTTCTTTGAAAGGCTGTCCGCTTCGGGATGGTTGTCGTCGGTAAGCCCAAGCAGAGCGGAGGGCGTCGTTTCGAGCGCTTCAGCAAAAGCTTTTATTTTGGATTGTGGTATGTCGTTGCGTCCGCTTTCAATTTTTGCAATCGTCGAGCGGGAAGTGTAGCCCATTTTTTTTGCCAGCTGTTCCTGTGACATTCTCAGTTCCAATCTTCTGTTCTTAATATTTATGTACAAGTCGCTCATTTTTATATCCATGCTTTGCGGGGCATGATGTAGTTTTGGACGCAAAGCGCTCCTTTCTTCGGAATTGTGCGTTTTTGCGCAGCAAAAAGCGCAAAACGTGGTCTGAAAAATATATTTTTCAGACTTGCACCTCCCTATTAGAATAATACCTTGTTGTTTCCTGAAAGTCAACAGATTTTTCGACAAAAAAATGTTGACAGAAAATCACAACTTTGATATAATTTTTCCGTGATTTTAAATCACTATTTGGAGGGATAGAAATGACTGACGTAGAATCGTTGAAAAGGCTAATGAAAGAGAACGGAAAAAGTCAGACGGAGCTATCGGCCGAATTAGGGATATCTGATCAAAGGCTTGCCAATAAGCTAAATAATAGGGAAGAATTTCGTGCCAGCGAAATCCAGAAGTTGATACGGATTTTTAACATGAATGCCAAGCAGACGGACCATATCTTTTTTGATGAGTAAGTCATCCAAAAAACAAAAATAAAGTAGGTGTGATGATGTGGAATCGGTCATTACCGCCTTAATAATACATGGGTGTCAAATATAATTGTTGGGAGGATAAGATGTGGATATTAAATTAATAGAAGAATTTTTAAAAACGCGCTGCCCAATTGTTGAGGAGGATAAAATAAAAGCAATTTATTTTGGCGGGACCGAGAGCCGCTATACTGTAAAGCCCGTTATGACGGAGCCTGTTGTAAAGCGTTATACGGACGGAGGGCGCATGGAACAGTTTGTTTTTTTACTGACGGCTGAGACGCCTTTCTCATCATGCCGCGCATGTAAAAAACCGGGAAACGAACTATTTTGCGCGTTTTCCGCATGGGCTGCTACAATGCGGGACGGGGCATTGGGCGGGAACCGCCTTCTGCGCGCGGAAGTACTAAACGGCGGCTTTTTATATGAAGATAAGGAATGTGTCAAATACCGGATTCAGTGCCGTATTTTGTTTTTACGGCCGTGCCGTTCTTTTACGCAGTGCGCGGTCGTGAAACGGAACGAAAAGGTTGCGTTTTATGGACATGCCGGCAACGGTAAGTACCAGCGGATGGAGGAGTTTACACAGCTGTACTATCAGCGAAACCCAAAGCTGGAATACATGCAGGGAGCTAAAGTGACAGGGTATGCGCCCAGCCTTTCGTATTGTTTTGAGCAATACCGCGATAATCAGGTACATTCTGATATTGTTGCACTCCACGACGGGGAGGCCACGGACGGGAAAGCCGTCCGGGAAATTGTTTTTGTAGACCACACACAGCCGGTTGGCACAAAGCAGTTCCGTGCCTATCTGCGCAGCTTTACAGTTGCGCCGGAGGCCGAAGGAGAGGCGCTGCGCGCTTGCAGATATAGCGGGACGTTTTACGCCAATGGGCCGGTTGTACGGGGAACAGCCGCGACGGCGGACGACTGGAAGAGCTGCCGCTTTTTAAAGGAGAAAGAATAGCCTTAGCAAAAAATATTGACGAATCAGGACCGCTGTGATATGATTTTTATGTACAGAATGGACGTGTACAGGATGGACATGTCCGGTTTGGAGGCGGTTTTGTGGGGAATGGAATAAAAAATGGAACATACACCAAAACCGGTGCGGCAATCCTTTGTATTGCTGCACTTCTTTTTTCGGGCTGTTATAATTCGATAGAGTGCGCAGGTGTACTCCTTTTGTTTGGTGCGCTGATGCTTTTTGTAAAAACGGGTTTGTCGCTTCCTGCGCTGCTTTGTGCAGGAGGATGTTTTGCGGGCTTTTTGATATCCGGCCTGACGGCAGGAGACATCTATGGTGCGCCGGAGGAAATCATGAAGTACACATTTTTGTTTTTTCCTGTGCTGATATCGGATTTGGATATTAAAAAAAGTATGGTAAACGGCGTCTATATTGGCACTGTCTTGTTGTCGCTGGCCGGCGTGGCGGGGCTTGTGTTTGACTTTGTTCCCAGCGGCGCGGGCTCGATTATCGGCTATGAAAACACAATGGCGGTTTTTGCCTGTGTTGGCGCGGCGTGCGCGTTTTATTTTGCTGTAGTCGACCTGTCGCGACGGTTTTTACACGGTTTGGCCTTCTTGACTTGCCTGATTGCTATGATAGCCGCGAATTCTCTTTTCTTATATTTTTGTATCGCCGCCGCACTTGTGGTTGTGCTATGCTTGCGATATAAACGCGCATGGTATTTTGCAGCCGCCGCCGCTTTTGTAGTGGTATGCGGTGTGGTGTATCTGTTTTGGAGTGGCAGGGAGGGGCTTTTGCTGACTTCGACGGTGGCGAGCCGCCTAATCTATTGGCAGGACGCCGCCGCGCTGGCCGCGCAGCATCCGTTTGGCATTGGCGTATACGGCTGGGAAAATGCACAGTATTTGTGTCAAAGCGCGGTCTATTCGGTGAAGTATGTGCACAATTCCTTGCTGCAGCTTGCGCTTGACGGCGGTTTTGCTGCTGCGGCTGGTTATCTGGCGTTTGTTATATATGGCACGGTGGGAGTGATAAAGCGGTATAGGCGGGACAGGAACCCCTACTGGCTGCTGGTTTTGTTTTTAATTATCGTTTTGTTTTTGCACGCATTGTTTGATTTTGACCATGCGTACGGCGGGTATCTTTTAACGCTTGGTGTGTGTGTTGGCGTGGCGTTTGATACAAAAGCCGGAAGGAGAAGGTGCTACGGATTTATTATATGTCTGATTGCGGTGGTAGGTTTTTGCACGCCGTATATCACGCCGCAAAAGTCGGATGGGGTTACTGCGCTGACGGCTCAGTGGCGCGCGGCGTACGATGCGGGCCGTTACGAGGAAGCGTACGAGATCTCGCAGCGTCTAATAGACGAGGCTCCGCGGCTGCAAGCTTCTTATGACGCTGCCTATCTTTCAATTGACAAATTTGATGAAATAGGGTATAGTGATAAATATAATGGGGCGTTAGAGGAGCTGCGCACAAGCGTAGACCATGTGAACGCAACTATGAATCCATTGGTGCGTTATCTTGACCGCCATCAGCAGATTATATAGCCGGCTACAGAGAAAAGGAGGAGGATAAAATCAGACAATTGATTTCAAAAATATTGACAGTCGTGCTGATTTTAAACTTAATGGCTTCTATGAGCGTATCAGCCCGGGAAGAGGCGATGCTATACATAGATGAGGATACGGCAGGGGTGCCCGTCACGGAAAGCGGCGGCGCGCTGATGCTTGCGGTTAGTGAGCTGTCAAGGCTTTCACTTTCTTACTCTTACATAGAAAATGGGATTGCTGTTACGGATGGCAGAAAGACGCTGAAGCTTTATATGGAATCGTCTGTTGTTTTTGCCGGTGAAGAAGCAGAGGCGTATGACAATTCGCTGTATGCCGTCGACGGGCAGGTACAAGCCGTGAATGTACGGCTTCTATGCGACGCGTTTGGGTTTGGCTTTACTGAAACCGACAGCGGTGCGGCGATTACAACACAAATAGGGGCGCCCGCTGTGCTTGCGGCAGCGTCCGGCACGGTGAGCGGACAGCTTGTGATGCCGGAGGGAAAAACGGCGCAGACGGAGATATCGGCGACGGTCATGCTGCGCAGCGCCGTATTTCCGTATTCGGCTGTAGCCTCTGCTGCAATTCGGATTCCGGCGGGGCAATCGTCCGTAACTTTTTCGCTGACGCTGCCGGAAACGGAGGGCGGCGTTTGGCTCACGTATCAGCTTTACAGCGAATATGACGGTATTTATAGAATGGGATATTACAGCGATACGGGCACAAGCATTGACAGAACAGTGGCGAAGGTGTTTTCGGGCGGTGCATCAAGTCTGCGTTTAACGCTGGTTCCGACAAAAGAGGTCCGGGCGACTGTAACGTTGCCGACGGGCCGAACGGCGGCAGAGGATATTAAAGGCACAGTATATATTTTGCCAAATATCAGTATGGGTACGGAGAGCAACTATGTCTCGTCGGAAAATGCAGTCATAATCAGGCAAGCGACAAACAGCGGTGAGGTCGTATTTGACCTTCCTGTACAAGATTCCGTTCAGTATAAGCTAGGGCTGCGGTATTTGACCGGGGACAGCTCGATATACAACACCGTGTATTATAAAGATGCCGGCTCTACAGTTTCAAAGCAATTGGCTACGTCAGTCGGGAGTGACAGCGGCGCGCTTACGATTCCATTACTCGGAAGTCGGACGATTGCAGGACGGGTCGACAATGCGAAAAGCGTTTGTGAAGTCATTGCAATTGCGCAGGATGACGCGGAAAAACGGTAAGGGATGAACGAGTCGGTTTTTTATACAAAGGCTTATTCGTCAGAAACGACGGGGGTATTTTCGCTTCGTGTCCCGGACGAATTTACGGATTATATTTTGGCGATAAAATATGTAGCGGAGGATATGAGCTCTCTGCGGTATTATACGGAACATGGCCTGTCGGCTAACCTTGAAGATGCCTCGATCGTCTATTCGGGGACAGATATCTACGATATCGTGATTGACAAATTGAGCGAGTA
>URQR01000110.1 GCA_900550065.1 uncultured Eubacteriales bacterium
GTTAAAGGCTTTTTGGCTGATTATTGATCCAAAATTTTTTGATACAGAGCTGTGGCGCGGACATTTCGTGTTCCGGAATATTATTTCGGGCGATCCGGCGGTCAAGGACTGCTTCGGACAGATTTTTGAAGAACATAAAAACCACACGGTTGGGTTTGATATGGCGATTAAAGCAAAGCTGTATGAGCTGTTGGTTTATCTTGTTAGGAATCATATTTGCCGACATGTGACGCAAGAGGAATATGTCGCCAGAGTGAACAAACTGGAGCGTATCTTGCCCGGAGTGCAATATATTGAACATCATTATAATACGGAAATATCGTATACGGAGCTGGCCCAGCTTTTGAATGTGAGCAAGTACCACTTCTGTCACCTATTTAAAGAGGCGACAGGGAAGACGGTCGTGCAGTATATCAATGATGTACGGCTCGACAAGGCGTATCATTTGCTCAAAAATACAGACATGAATATTACACAGATTTCGATGAGTGTTGGATTCAATGATATGAATTACTTCAGCCGCCTGTTCCGTAAGTATAAAAATGTGCCGCCGTCAAAGGTGCGCAGTCAGGAAAAACGTGTTGTGTAACATGTCTATGAAAATGAAAAAGCACAGGAATTCATCCTGTGCTTTTTATTATTCCTATCTTAGTACGCGATACCCTGCGCCATCATTGCATCAGCAATCTTTAAGAAGCCGGCGATGTTCGCACCCGCAACATAATTGTTCGGCATACCGAACTCTTCCGCAGCGGAGGAAGCCGCCTTGAAGATTTCCTTCATAATATTATGAAGCTTTTCGTCCACTTCTTCAAACGACCAGCTATAGCGCATCGAGTTCTGGCTCATCTCAAGGCCGGATGTTGCAACGCCGCCCGCATTTGCAGCCTTCGCAGGTCCAAAGAGGATTCCGTTTGCAAGGAAGGTTTCTACTGCTTCCGGTGTAGAAGGCATGTTTGCACCCTCGGCAACCGCGATTACGCCGTTTGCTACGAGCGCCTTAGCCGCCTCGCCGTCGAGCTCGTTCTGGGTCGCGCAGGGGAGGGCGATGTCGCACTTGATCGTCCAGATACCGCTGCATCCTTCGTGATATTCTGCGCCGGAAACGCGGTTTACATACTCCTTGATTCTGCCTCTCTCTACCTCTTTAATCTGCTTTACAACATCTAAGTTAACGCCGTTCGGATCGTAGATATAGCCGTTCGAATCAGAAAGTGCAACGACCTTTGCGCCAAACGCAGTCGCTTTTTCCGTCGCATAAATTGCAACGTTACCAGAACCGGAAATTACAACCGTCTTTCCATCAAAGCTCTTGCCGTTCGCTTTGAGCATCTCGTCCGTAAAGTAGCACAGGCCGTAACCCGTTGCTTCTTTTCTCGCTAAAGAGCCGCCGTATGTAAGCCCTTTACCGGTCAAAACGCCCGTAAATTCGTTGCGCAGACGCTTATACTGTCCGAACATATAACCGATTTCTCTTGCGCCAACGCCGATATCGCCGGCCGGAACATCCGTATCCGCACCGATGTGCTTGGAAAGCTCTGTCATAAAGCTCTGGCAGAAACGCATTACTTCAGCGTCCGACTTACCCTTCGGGTCAAAGTCGCTGCCGCCCTTGCCGCCGCCCATCGGCAGCGTTGTCAGGCTGTTTTTAAAGCACTGCTCAAAGCCTAAGAATTTGATAACCGAAGCGTTTACACTCGGGTGCAGGCGCAGGCCGCCCTTATATGGTCCGATTGCAGAGTTAAACTGAACGCGGAAACCTCTGTTTACCTGAACCTTACCATTGTCGTCTACCCACGATACGCGGAACTGGATAAACCGCTCCGGCTCAACAATCCGGTCAATTACGCCGGCTGCTACGATGTCGGGGCGCTTCTCTACAACCGGCTCAAAGGATTCTAAAACCTCTAAAACCGCTTGTAAAAATTCGGACTCGCCCTTGTTTCTTTCGCATACTTTTTCGTACACTTCCGACAGGTATTTGTTTTTCAGTGCCATGTCATTGCCCTCCAATTTTATATTTTTTACAGTCTTACCTTAAAAAATGAAACGAGTTAATTATATCAAAAAAATTTTTGCTTTTCAATATCTATTTGCAATTTTTTTAAGCCGAAGTTGCAAATATTTATAATTTACGGTAAAGGAGGAAAGAAATACATACAATCACAGCAAATGAATTTATTTGCTTAACAGAAAGTTATATATATTAAGAAAAAATAGCATAAATAAACAAAAAAACAGACAGCCGGAAATTGTAAGGCTGTCTGTGTGTATAATGATTTATCAATCGTGATGATTTATAAATCGTCTGCATCCTGTACGGGGACTTCGTTAGCGTTGCGTGGTTTACCTGTCCAGCTTCCCTGTGGGTCGGTCCTTAGCTGCGCATGTGTAACGTATTCATCGACGACCTGCTGTGCTCTCCTCTGCGCGTTGCTCTGTAAGTTGTTGCTTCGAGTGTTATGCACGGAGTTGCTTTGCGTATTGCTGCGTGAACTATCTTTTCTCATTTTATATTCCTCCATAGTTAAAACAAAATTTGAGCTGCATATTTAATTTGTGCTAAAAACATCCGATTTATTCTAAAAACAAATTTTAGAAATCGCAAAATAATACTAATTGTTCGCAAGCAGATTCGTGAAACCTAAGTGTGTATATGCTATACTGTGGGTGTTTTCAGAAATTTTAATTTTTAATATAAAAGGTGGGATATCTATGTCAAGATTCAGCATTGGCGTACTATTAGAGTCCTTTCGTCTGCCTGTCGGCGAAGCGCTTACGCAGGCGCGCAAGGTCGGGGCGCAGGGAGTACAGATTTATGTAACGCGCGGCGAAGTTACACCCGAGACCATGACGGCGGACAAAATGAAGGAGTTAAAAAGTATGCTCGACGCAAATGGGCTTGTGGTTTCTGCACTGTGCGGCGACCTCGGTAAGCCTGGCTTTCAGGACAAGGCGCAGAATGCGGAACGGATTTTGCGCTCAAAGCGCATCATGGATTTGGCAAAGGAACTCGGCACAAATGTGGTGACGACGCACATCGGCGTCGTGCCAAGCGAACCATGCGACCGCTACAAAATTTTGCAGGAAGCGTGCGACGAGCTTGCGCGCTATGGCGAAGAAGTCGGCGCGTACTTTGCCATTGAGACCGGTCCGGAGCCGTCCGCTGTGTTAAGACGGTTTTTAGACTCGCTCTCGGCGCGCAACCTGTGCGTGAATTTAGACCCCGCCAACCTTGCAATGGTAATCGGCGAGGACGCGGTGGAGGCGGTACATAATTTAAAAGATTATATCGTCCATACGCACGCGAAGGACGGCGTGATGCTCAAAAAGACGAACCCGATCAACATATATGGCAGCGATGTGGAGGTCGAGGAGCTGCTCGACTGCAACGATTATTTTAAAGAGGTGCCGCTCGGACAGGGCAGCGTCGACTTTGACCGCTATCTTGCTGCGTTAGAAGAGATCGGCTATAACGGTTTTCTGACGATTGAGCGCGAGGTGGGCGACGACCCGCACGCGGATATTTCGATGGCGGTAGAATTTTTAAAGGCGAAGATTGGCGGTTGATTCGGGGGAGGCAAAATGAAACGAGAAAACACACCGCTATTGGAAACAGAGCGGTTGATTCTGCGCAGATTTACGGCGTGCGACCTTACAGACATGCTGGCGCTATACAGCGACGAGGAAGTAAACCGCTTTTTGCCGTGGTTCCCGCTCCGTACATTTTCGGAAGCGGAGGCATATCTGTATGGACAGATTTTGCCGGAATATCAGAAGGAAATTGCATACCGCTATGCCGTTGTCTACAAGCCGGACAGCAGGTTGGTCGGCTACGTTTCGCTGTGCGGCGCTGACGAGGACCGTGCCTGCGGGGACCTTGGCTACGGTTTACGCAGAGAATACTGGAACAGAGGGATTATGACCGAAGCGGCGGGAGCGGTACTTGATAAGCTGTGTGGAAACGGTTTTCAGTATATCACCGCAACGCACGACCGTGACAATCCGGCCAGCGGCGCGGTTATGCGTAAGCTCGGAATGCGCTACTGCTACTCTTATGCGGAGCTCTGGCAGCCTAAAAACTTTAGAGTAATATTTGACTTATATCGGATTGATTTTAATAAAACAAATTAGGAAAGGAAGAAATCGAGATGAAAAAGATTAGGGTTGGCCTTGTGGGGGCGGGCTCGCTCAGCCACGAGCACACAAAGGTCTATCAGGCGATGGAAAATGTTGAGCTTGTCGCGGTCTGCGACATAAAGGAGGGCCGTGCGGAGGCGTATGCAAAGCAGTACGGCTTTGCGCGTTGGTATCTTGACTATAATGAAATGTTTGAAAAGGAGCAGCTCGATGCGGTCAGCGTATGTACGTGGAATTGTGCGCACGCAGAGGTTACAATTGCCGCGCTCAACGCTAAGATTCACGTTCTGTGCGAAAAGCC
Source organism: uncultured Eubacteriales bacterium (assembly GCA_900550065.1). Taxonomy (GTDB): domain Bacteria; phylum Bacillota; class Clostridia; order UBA1381; family UMGS1253; genus Aphodoplasma. The sequence continues at coordinate 4,442 of URQR01000110.1, forward strand.
GATGGCAATGAATGCGCATGAGGCGACAAAGATGCAGGAGGCAGCAGAGAAAAACGGGAAGCTGCTGATGATTGGCTTTGTACGGCGGTTTATGCCGTCAGTCAAATTGTTAGAGGAGTACATTCGTGAGGGCGAACTGGGCGATATATACTACATTACGACGGGATGCCTGCGTCGCGCGGGTAACCCGCTCGGCTGGTTTGCGGATAAGTCGAAGAGCGGCGGCGGCCCGCTGATTGACTTGGGTGTACATATTATTGACATGTCGCGCTATTTAATGGGGAAGCCAAAGCCCGTATCGGTATCGTGTATGACGTATGGCGGAATTGGCTCGCGCACAAACATCAAAGGGATGGACCGCTATACGGCGGCTGATCCGAGCCCGAACTGCGACGTAGAAGATATGGCGGTTGCGATGATTCGTTTTGAAAACGGTGCTGTCGTGCACGTGGAAACGAGCTTTAGTTCGCATTTAAAAGAGCCGAAATTCTGGCTCGATGTATTCGGTAGCAAGGCGGGCGCGCAGACGGAGCCGGAGCTTGAGCTTTACAGTGAGAAGTACGACTATTTAACTGACATCAAGCCCGTATACGAAAACGACTCGTCGGCCGGCTTTTCGCCGATTTTTGCCGCAGAGGTAAGGCACTTTGTCGACTGTGTTGAAAACGGCACAACGTGCATCAATCCGGCAGAGGACGGCGTTGTATTGATGCAGATTCTTGACGCGGCGTATGAGTCGGCAAGAACTGGAAAGGAAGTTATGATATGAAGCTGAGTGTAAGCCTATATAGCTGTAATCCGTTGATTCGGGACGGCAAAATGGACATTTATGATGTAATGTCATTTTTCAAGGAATGCGGCGTAAAGTATGTTGAACTCGTCGATATGTACATAAAAGAGGAGGGCGAGCTTCCGAAGATAAAAGCGTTTTTAGATGAAAACGGGATGCAGGTATCGTCCTACTCCGCATCGAATGAATTTGTTTTAGGCAGCGAAGCGGAGCGGCAGGAAAGCATAGCGCACCTAAAGGCGTGCTGTGACATCGCGCGTTATTTTGGTACGGACATTGTACGTGTGTTTGCCGGCAATATGGACGCGGCGGGGACGCTTAGCTACGACGACTGCGCCCGAAAGATTATTGACGGATTCCGGCAGTGCATCAAAACGGCGGAGGAAAAAGGCGTATATTTCTGCCTTGAAAACCACGGCGTACTTGCCGGACGGCCGGAGCAGGTGAAGCACATTATAAACGCGGTCGGCTCGCCGAATTTAAAGGCGACGGCAGATACAGGCAATTTCAATATTGTCGGCGCAGACCCATATGAGGCGGTGAAGCTGCTGATTGACGATATCGGGCATGTACATTTTAAGGATATGGTAGAGGTCGCGGACGGCGGCTGGGTCTCGCCGCAGGGAAAACACTTTTTAGGGTGCGACATTGGCGGCGGCGTAGTGGAATTAGAACGGATTGTTGCGCTGCTGCGCGAACATGGCTATAGTGGCTATATTTCTATTGAGTATGAAGCGCCGGAGGAGGAGTGCTGCGCGGCGGTAAAGAAAAGTATTGATTATACAAAGAGGTTGATAGAATCATAACTACCGACTTAGCCGGTAGTCATGATTCGGGCAATAAAAAACGAGGGGGAATCCCCTCGTTTTTTATGTCGCTATAGCGGTATTTCCCGGTAAATGGACGGAATACAGACTTGGGGACAAAGAAAACTTTTTGGATCAATCGTATCAAACATACCAAAATGGAGCGGTATGACACGCTGTGCACCGGTACGCGCCGCGAAACGCGCGGCATCTGTAACATTCATATTGTTTCCTACGCCGTTGATTGGCAGAAACAACACGTCGATTCTGTCCGGCAGGTCGTTAAAAATATCCGTGTTATAAAGCGTATCCCCTGCGATGTAATAAACTTTGCCCTCCGTCTCAATGATAACGCCGATAGCCGTGCTGTCGGAGTGCTCGGCCCGCACGGCGCGGAAGAGGACATTGCCGTGCGTCCACTCAGTGCGGCGGTTAAACAAAACATAATTATTGTCGCCGCCGAAAGTGCGCGCCTTTTCCCATGCGTTGGCGGGACAGAGCACACATACGCCGCCGCGGCGTAAATAGTGGGGAAGGGTTTCCGGGTCGAGGTGGTCTAAATGGTCGTGGGTGCAAATTAGAACATCGGGCTTTACCGACAGAAATCGTTCTTCAACTGGTATGCGCCTGTAGTTGGCGGAATTTACTTTTTCGACGCTGTTTGACAGGTAGGGGTCGACGAGAATGGTCGTTTCACCGGTTTCAAAGAGTAGGCCCGCCTGTCCGAGCCATGTGATTTTCATATGCCCTCACCTTCCTTGGGTATAATCGGATAGAGCTGAATCATATTGCCGCCGTCAACCGTCAGCTCCGCGCCTGTGGTGTTGCGCGCCTCGTCGCTGCCGAGATACCACGCCGCGTTTGCAATATCCTCGAATTCCGCAATGTCGCCGAGCGG
>URQR01000111.1 GCA_900550065.1 uncultured Eubacteriales bacterium
TAAACGATTTCTGCGCATTACAGCGCCCGTAGGAAAGCGTTTTGTCGTCGCCGAATTCTAACAGGTAACATTTGGCCAGCTCTGCGACCGTCTGCTCCAGCGCTGTAAAAAACTGCGTATACGCAAATTCGTACGCTGCTGTTCCCTCTGTAAAATTGCTGGTAATCAGCGACTCTGTGACCTGATCGAGCGGGTAGAGCTTTAAGTGCATCAGCTCGTGTACGATTACGCCCTCTAAGTTTTCCTGCTTTGGTGCGGCGATATTGAGCATCAAAATTGCCGTCTTATCGTCACAATCGATTTTAAAGTCGCCGGTTTTCGGCCAGCTTGGGTCTGTGACGAACTCTAATTTTATGCTCCAATCGGGCACGAGCCGTAGTTTTTTACACCATTTGTCGAATACTGCTTCAAGCTGTTTTTCTTCCATCGTTTGCCCCTCCCTTTATTGTAACCTTGATTCCCCTTGCATACATAGTATCATACCTGCGCGCGCGGCGCAAGCGCATAGTCGCGTCAAAGGCGGCATACACATAGTAATACATACGCAGGCAAAATGCCTGCATGCAAGGGGGCGCCTGTTTTGAAAATTTTTGTATGTTCCAAAAACAACCTGATTTTTTACGCGGCACTAATCGTTGTGCTCGCCGGGTTAATTGGCCTGCGCAGCAGCGACAACATCGCGGCTGTGAACTCAAATACGCGGCTTTTGCCGATTTACAGCGTTGAAACGCCGGACAAGACGATTGCAATTACGTTTGATTCGGCGTGGGAGGACGCGGACACGGCGGACATTTTGGCGGTACTGGCAAAGTACAACGCAAAGGCGACGTTTTTTGTCACGGGCGACTACTTGGACCGCTGCGGCGTGTCGGCAAAGGCGTTTTTTGACGCGGGGCATGAGATTGCAAACCACTCTGACCAGCATCCGCACCCGAACAAACTGTCGCGCGAGGCGCTGGAGGCTGACACGAAAAAGTGTGAAGAAAAAATCCTTGCCCTAACCGGAAAAGCAAACACGCTCTACCGCTCTCCATATGGCGAGTACAATAATCAGACCGTGGAAACGATAAACAATATGGGCTATTCGTTTATCCAGTGGGATGTCGACAGCCTCGACTATAAAGGGCTAAGCGCGCAGGAAATTGAAAAGCGCGTCTGCGACAAGGTGAAAAATGGTTCGATTGTGTTGTTCCATACGGGCACGAAGACGGCGACAACGGCGGCAGGACTGGAGGCTGTGCTCTCGAAGCTGTCTGCGCAGGGGTATCAGTTTAAAACCGTGAGCGAGCTGATTTATAAAGACAATTTTTACATTGACAACAGTGGGCGGCAGATTCAAAAAAGCACACCCACGCCTGTACAATAATTGTTGTAAAATTTGGTTTGGTGTGCTATAATGAGTTCGATTTTATAAATAAAGGATATTGCACGATGCACATAATGAAATTACAAGATAGTAAAAATAATATCTTTGAAAAAATTGTTGAATGGAACTATCATTGGTGGGGGATTAGAGACGGGGAGAGTCTTGAAGCAGTAAGATGCAATCTGGAGCATTCTCTAAACGCGGAAAGACTGCCACAAACATTTGTTGCACTACTTGATGGCGAACCGGCAGGCATGTATCAATTATCTATGTGCGAAAATTTAAACAGCAGGCCGGACATATATCCATGGCTAATTAATGTTTATGTTGATGAAAAATTCAGGAACCAAAATGTGTGCAGACAATTGATGAACACAGTTAAAGGAAACGCCCAAAAGGCAAATCTGAGCGAGCTTTATTTATATACAAAGCATATTGGTTTATATGAGAAATTTGGCTGGGAGTTTATAGAAGAAGTGAAAACTTTTAAAAAGGACTCGCCGATAGAAAGATTATATAGATTGATAATAGAGTAATTATTTTATGTGTTCGCAATCGCTGCCATCTAAATCGAACGTTTCAAGTGAAAACAAAAAAGACAGATAAAGGAAGTATTTGCTTTGATACAGACAAAAGAGATTTTGCTCGACCCGAAACAGATTGACCCCGCTCTGGCAGATGAGGCGGGGGCTGTCCTGCGGCGCGGCGGACTGGTGGCGTTTCCGACGGAAACGGTTTACGGCCTCGGCGCAAACGCGCTCGACGAGCGGGCGGTCAGGAGTATTTTTACGGCGAAGGGGCGGCCCAGCGACAATCCACTGATTGTACATGTAGCAGGTATAGACGATGTCGCACCGCTTGTAACGGAGATTCCGCCGCGTGCGCGGGCCGTTATGGAGCGGTTTTGGCCCGGCCCAATCAGTATTATTTTAAAAAAATCGGATAAAATCGGCGACGTGGTGAGCGCAGGGCTTGACACTGTGGCGGTACGGATGCCGTCGCACCCTGTCGCGCTTGCGGTGATTCAGGCGGCGGGCGTGCCTGTTGCGGCGCCTTCTGCGAATACGTCGGGCAAGCCGTCGCCGACAGCGGCGCGGCACGTACGTGACGATATGTATGGAAAAATTGACATGATTATCGACGGCGGACGCTGCGGCGTGGGCGTAGAATCGACCGTACTCGACCTGTCGGGCGATACGCCCGCTATCCTGCGGCCCGGCGGTATCACGGCGCAGATGCTTGTGCCAGTCATTGGCCCGGTTATCAGCTCGGCGGCGCAGGTGGCGGATAAGGATACGCCGAAGTGCCCGGGGATGAAGTATAAACACTATGCACCGGAGGCACAGGTCGTCGTGCTCGAATATACGGGTATACTCGACCATGCGCGGCTTACGGCGATGGCCGATTCAGCGCACGCAAGCGGGAAACGTGTCGGCGTTTTAAGCTGTGAAAATACGGGTAATATATATGGTGTGGAGTTGTTTTACTACGGCGGCGGCGATTCACGCGCCTATGCGGCGAATCTGTTTTATGCACTGCGCACGTTTGACGAGGCGGGGATTGATATTGTCTATTGTCCGATGCGCCTCGGCGACGAGATGGCGGTTGCGGTGAAAAACCGGCTCTATAAGGCCGCGGCGGGCAACGTAGTACCATTTGATAAAGGAAACGGAGCTTAATATGAAAATTTTGATTGTTTGCACGGGCAACACGTGCCGCTCGCCAATGGCAGAGGCGCTGTTAAAACGGATTGCCGGCGAAGACGGCGCAATGCAAGTGCTTTCGGGCGGACTATTTGCCGCCGAGGGCGAGCGCGCAAGCGAGAACGCGGTGCGCGCGATGCAGGACATGGGTCTTGATATCAGCGCGCACACGGCAAAGAATATTAATGCGTCCGTCGTGCATGAGGCGGATTTGATTCTTACCATGACGCGCGCGCACCGTGACCTGCTGCTTGAGCTGTTCGGGTCACAGGCGGAAAGCAAGACATATGCGCTGATGGACTATATTGGTGCGGCGGGCGACGTGGCCGACCCGTACGGGCAGGATTTGGCGCACTATAAAAGCTGTGCTAAGATGCTGGAGGATACGCTAAAAAAAGCGTATGAGAGGATACGGGGGGAGCAGGGTGGACTATGAGCTGACGCGTCTTGCCCCGGAGTATATCGACGCGCTTACCGCGCTTGAGCAGATGTGTTTTGCTGTACCGTGGACGCGGCAGGCATTTGTAGACGAGATACAAAACCCACTGGCACGGTATACCTTGCTGACTTATGCCGGCGAGACGGTGGCTTATGCCGGATACTGGCATATCGTGGACGAAGGACACATCACGAATATTGCCGTCCATCCGTCGCATAGGCGGTGCGGCCTTGCGTCGCGCCTGCTTGCGCATATGCTAAAAGAGGCGCAGGAAAACGGGCTGCGATTGCTGACGCTGGAGGTACGCGTATCGAACGCGGCGGCAATTGCGCTGTATGAGAAATTCGGCTTTACAGCGGCGGGGACACGGAAACGCTACTACAGTGACAACGGCGAGGACGCGCTGATTATGACAAAAGAATGGTGATAAACTTGGGAGATAGAACAAAAGATGTGTTGATACTGGCGATTGAGAGCTCGTGTGACGAAACGGCGGCCGCCGTCGTAAAAAACGGGCGTGAGGTGCTGTCAAATGTGATCAACTCACAGATTGATATTCATAAACGCTACGGCGGCGTTGTGCCGGAAATTGCGTCGCGCTGCCACTTAGAGGCGATAGACCCGGTGATTGACGAGGCGCTTTCACAGGCGGGCGTTACGCTCGGCGACCTTGATGCCATAGCGGTAACGTATGGGCCGGGGCTGATTGGCGCGCTGCTCGTCGGCGTGTCGGCGGCGAAGGCAATCGCTTACGCGGTTAAAAAGCCGCTGATTGCCGTCCACCACATTCGGGGGCATATTATGGCGAACTTTATTGCACACCCTGCGCTTGAGCCGCCGTTTGTCTGCCTTGTGGCGTCAGGCGGGCACAGCCATATCGTGCATGTGAAGGACTACACGGCGTTTGAGGTGCTGGGTCGTACGTGCGACGACGCAGCGGGCGAGGCGTACGACAAGGTGGCGCGCGTACTCGGTCTCGGCTATCCGGGCGGGCCGCTGATTGACAAGCTGGCAAAGGAGGGCGATTCGTCGGCGGTACAGTTTCCGCGCGTCAAAATGGAGCACGCACTCGATTTTAGCTTCAGCGGTGTAAAAACGGCGGTCATTAATTATTTGCACAAGCTGGAGCAGGCGGGACAGCCCTACAATAAGGCCGACATTGCTGCCAGCTTTCAAGCGGCGGTCGTCGATGTGCTTTGCAGCCATACGATACAGGCTGCGCGAATAGTAGGTGCGCAAAAGGTTGCGCTTGCGGGCGGTGTAGCGGCGAACAGCGCGCTGCGCGCGCAGATGGAGCGTGCTTGTGCGGCGGAGGGACGCGCGTTTTATGTGCCGCCGATGACGCTTTGTACTGACAACGCGGCGATGATTGGTTGTGCGGCATACTATCAGTATTTGCGCGGCGATTTTGCCGGTCTGGACCTAAATGCTATCGCAAGCCTTTCGCTGGAGGGTGCGTAAGGAAGGGCAGACAATACCTGTTGCTATTTAAAAATCCTTGTGATATAATAGTCTCAAAAGCTTCGCTTTTGAGCCATTGGAGGAAGTCACTGTCGGGACATTGTCCCTCCTACGGCAAACGCCGCACCGTGCCTTCTTCGGGTCTGTACGCTGAATCATGATATTAAACGAAAATAGAGTCTTTGTAGGCAAAAATATGTGGAAATGTGAGGAACGAACATGGAAGAACTAATTCAAATCATGAAAAGGTTTGCGGCGTCGGGCTGGGATATGCTTGCACGACCGGCACAGGACTGGCTGGACGGAACGGGCAACAAGGGCGAACTCATAACCGCGATTGCGGCTGCGGACCGGGAATGCGGCAGCTGCGGCTGTGAATTTGACCCGCTTTATAAGAGAGCGTTGGAGTTGCAGGAATTGATATAGGGATATAAAAATACTGTAAAGGAGGATTTTTATGAAACTGATACTTGCGATTGTACATGACGAGGACGGCTCGAAGGTTATGAGCGAGCTTAACAAGCAGGGTTTTAGCGTGACGAAGCTTGCGACGACGGGCGGCTTTTTGAAGGCGGGCAACATGACGCTTTTGGTCGGAACGAGCGAGCAGAACGTACAGACGGTTGTCGATATCATTAAGTCAAAGAGCGAAACGAGAAAGCAGATTATTAGTACGCCTGTGCCAATGTCTGGATTAGGGTCGGGCTACACGCCGTATCCGGTTGAGGTCGAGGTTGGCGGTGCGACGATTTTTGTAATTGATGTAGAAAGGTTTGAGAAGGTATAATGCCGTTTACAGCGTCTAAGGCGGACGAGAGGGTACTTGGCGGCCTGATTCGCGGTATTGGAGCGGGGACGCATGTGCACGCCTATTTGTTTGAGGGCGAGGAGGGGCTCCCCACAAAGGAAACAGCACTGTGTTTTGCGGCGGCTCTGTTGTGCGAGGGCGCAGGAGAGCCGCCTTGTGGTATTTGCAGAAGCTGTATCCAGTCGGCGGGCGGCAACCATCCCGACTTGCAAAGCTTGTCACTGTCCGACATCACGTCGAAAAAGAGCGTTGGCGCGGACGAGATTCGAGCGGTGATATCGGACGTTTACACAAAGCCGTTCCAGTCGGAAAAAAAGGTGTATATCATCGAAGACGGCGACGCGCTTACGCCGCAGGCACAGAATGCTATGCTGAAAATTTTAGAAGAGCCGCCGGCGTATGCTGTCTTTATTATCTGTGTCACCAATGCGGAGTTGATTCTGCCGACTGTGCGTTCGCGCAGCCGTATTATCCGCTTTGCACCGAAAAGTGATGTGCAAATGATGCAGTATGTACAAAATACATACCCGCATATGCTCGACAAGGCGGACTTTATTCTTTCGTTTTCCGCCGGCGTAACGGGAAAGGCGGATTTGCTCTGTACGCACGATGAAGTATGGGGGCTGCGTCAAAAGGCGTTTGACGCGCTTGCGGGCCTACTTGCTGGTACGGACGAGGAAATGGTGTTTTCGGTTGGTGCGCTGTTTGAGGAAAATAAGGCAAAAAAGGACGCGCCCTACGACGGGACGCAGCTTTTATTAGAGTTTATGCTGTCGGCTGTATCGGATTTGCTGCGGCTGTCGAGCGGTATAGAGACAGGCGTTGCAAACAGCGACCTGCGAGACGGTATGCGCGCGCTTTTGGCGCGGACAAGCAGGGCGCGGCTCGACTACGCGGCGCAGTGCCTGCTGCGGGCTAAGCAGATGCTCTCGCGCTATGTCAGCCAAAAGGCGGCGGTGTTGTGGCTGGCGGTGAGTATTTTTTACGGGAATTAATTTTTACGGTGGATATGAGTCCCTTTGACC
>URQR01000112.1 GCA_900550065.1 uncultured Eubacteriales bacterium
AAGGAGCTATTGTGAGGCCGCGCTTTTATGTAAAAACGCCGGCTTTGATTCGATTGATTTTAGTTGCTCCTCGGCTTTTTGCGCCGCCGATGATTGGGAGACGCAAGCAAAGCAGCTAGCGGAGGATTTTTCCAAAAACGGCATTGTCGTCGACCAGACCCATGCTCCATTTAACCGGTATGCACGCGAGGAGAACGCAATTTTCCGCGAAAAACTGCGCCGCGCGTTTGAAACATCGGCAATTCTTGGAGCAAAGAGGATTATCGTCCATGCCGACGAATACGTTGCTCCCGACGGAAAATACAATAGTGAAGACGCATGTAAGTTTGCATACGATTATTTTGCTCCCTACGTTGAATTAGCCAAAAAACGGCAAATTGGCGTTGCTGTGGAAAATCTTTTTGAAGACGGCCGTTGTGGAGAAAATCGCCGCTCACGCTGTACATCAGAGGTGGATGAGCTTATTACAATTATTGACAGTTTCCGTGACCCTGCTGTAACCTGCTGCTGGGACTTTGGACACGCCGCGGTTGCCTTTGGCGACAAAATGCTGGAGGAGCTAAAAAAAATAGGAACCCGATTATCTTCAACGCACATTCACGACAACTGTTATGGAAATGATGCGCATTTGCCGCTCTTTTTCGGAAAAATTGATTGGGAGTCGCATATTGAGTATTTACGCAGCATTGGCTACGACGGCGCATTTACATACGAATTTGTTTATGGGTGCATCCCCGATGCGCTATTGCCTGAATACTTAAAGCTAGCGTATCAAACAGCAAATTATATCATAAATATTTAACGAATCTTCAAAGCAGCACACTGTTACCTTCATCAGTGCGGCTGCTATTCCTTTCCCTGCTGTTCACAAATTGTTCACACTTCTCTAACACTTTTTCCATTGACTTCTTTTTTTATGCCTGTTATAATGTTAGCACACTTACAATTAGCAAACTAACATTATGCATGAAGGAGGTGTTGTCATGGAGCAAAAAACTGTCAGTTTTGAACTGCGTGTATTAGGGAATCTAATCCGGAGGCAGGCCGCCCAATCCGAAATCAGGCGGCACGTCGACGACCTGACAGGGACAAACGGCTGGGTTATTGGCTTTATCGCGGACCACGAGGGTCAGGACATTTTCCAGCGCGACCTTGAGGTTCGGTTTTCCATCCGCCGCTCCACCGCGACAAAAATTCTACAGCTAATGGAAAAAAAGGGGCTGCTTGAGCGACAAAGCGTGGCGTATGACGCGCGGCTCAAAAAGCTTGTTCTGACGCCTAAGGCGCTTGAGCTGCATAAGCTTGCGACAGAGGATATGCGCGTGTTCGAGCAAAGGCTGACGCACGGCTTGTCAAAAGAGGAATTAGAAGCTTTTTTTCACATTACGGACAAGATGAAAAAAAACCTAATAGAGTCCGGCTGCTGTGAAGTTGCCGCAAAAGCGGCGCCAAGTCATTTAGCAGGCGAACACGACAATCGGGAGGTACAATTATGATTAAACGCTTAGCAGCCTGTGTCCGGCAATATAAAAAGGATTCCATCTTAACGCCGCTCTATGTTACCATGGAGGTCGTGCTCGAGGTGATTATCCCTCTGCTGATGGCGCGGCTGATTGACTTCGGGATAGACGGCGGTAGCATGTCCTACATTGTAAAAATGGGCGTTGCGCTTGTCGTCGCAGCAATCATCTCGCTTATCTTTGGTGCGCTGTCAGGCAGAAGCGCAGCAATCGCGTCGGCAGGCTTCGCAAAAAATTTGCGCCACGACATGTTTTATAACGTACAGGGCTTTTCGTTTTCCAATATCGACAAGTTCTCGACAGCAAGTATCGTGACGCGCCTAACGACCGATATCACGAACATACAAAACGCCTATCAGATGATTATCCGCATCGCGGTGCGCTGTCCCGTTATGCTTATTTTTTCATTGATTATGGCGTTTAGCATCAACCACCAGCTCTCGCTCATCTTTTTGGCCTGTATCCCAATCCTGGGCGTTGGCCTATACCTGATTATGAGTAAGGCGCACCCTATTTTTGAGCGGGTATTTAAGACATACGACAAATTAAACAATGTCGTACAAGAAAACCTGCGCGGTATCCGTGTCGTGAAGTCCTTTGTGCGCGAGGACTACGAAAAAGAAAAGTTCGGCACAATTTCAGAGGATATTTACAGCGATTTTTCAAAGGCGGAAAAGACGCTCGCCTACAACATGCCGCTCATGCAGTTTTGTGTTTTTGCGAGTATGCTGCTGATTTCGTGGTTCGGCGCGCGTTTGATCGTCGGCTCCACCATGACGACCGGAGAGCTGATGAGCTTAATCACCTATACGATGCAGATTTTAATGAGCCTGATGATGCTTTCTATGGTATTTGTTATGATTACCATCTCCCGCGCATCGGCGGAACGAATCGTCGAGGTGCTAAATGAGGAAAGCGATTTGCATAATCCAAAGCATCCGGTTTATGAGGTAAAAGACGGCGCAATCCGCTTTGATAACGTAGAATTTTCCTATAAAAAGGGCAGCGGCAAGCCCTGCCTAAAGGGGATTAACCTAACCATCAACGCTGGTGAAACCGTCGGAATTATCGGCGGCACAGGCTCGTCAAAATCGAGTCTCGTCCAGCTCATTCCCCGCCTCTACGACGTCACAGAGGGCAGCGTGTCGGTCGGCGGCGTAGACGTGCGCGACTATGACATCGAAACGCTGCGCAACGAGGTGGCAATGGTGCTGCAAAAAAACGTTCTGTTTTCCGGAACAATCAAAGAAAACCTGCGCTGGGGCAGCGAGAACGCGACGGACGAGGAATTGGTGCATGCTTGCAAGTTAGCGCAGGCGGACGGCTTTATTACGCAGTTTCCCGACGGCTATGACACCTATATCGAGCAGGGCACAAACGTATCCGGCGGGCAGAAACAGCGGCTCTGTATTGCGCGTGCGTTGCTGAAGAAGCCAAAAATCCTGATTTTAGACGATTCGACGAGCGCGGTTGACACACAAACAGACGCGCAAATCCGGCAGGCAATGCGCGACGAAATTCCGGGTACAACAAAGCTTATTATCGCGCAGCGAATTTCTTCTATAGAGGACGCGGACAAAATCATCGTGCTCGACGAAGGCGAAATCAACGCGGTCGGTACACATGAAGAATTGCTTGAAACCAACGAAATCTACCGCGAAGTCTATACATCCCAGCAGAAAGGGGGGCTTGGCAATGGCAATGCATAAGCCAGTGGGCGGCCGTGGGGCTGCAATGGGCAGGTCGAAGCAAAAGCCGGATAAGCAAACGATTAAACGGCTGATGTCCTATGTACTGCAATACAAGTGGCGTTTCTTTCTGGTACTTTTTTGTATCCTTTTAAACGCGCTGACAAGCGTGGCGCTCGCCATGTCCTTACAGGTGCTGATTGACGACTTTATTGCGCCGCTCCTGCTGGAAGCAACCCCAGTCTTTGACGGACTGCTGCGATTTATCCTGCTTATGGCGGGTATCTGCCTGATTGGCGTCATATCCGGTTTTACGTATAACCGCATTATGGTTGTCATCTCACAGGGCGTGCTCAAAAAAATCCGCGACGAGATGTTTTCACACATGCAGTCGCTCCCCATTAAGTATTTCGACACGCATACGCACGGCGATATCATGAGCCATTATACAAACGATACCGACACACTGCGGCAGATGATATCACAGAGTATTCCGCAGATGTTTTCCGCCGTTATCACGATTGTGTCCGTGTTCTTTGCCATGCTGGTTACCAGCGTATGGCTCACACTTTTCGTCGTTGCATTCGTATTTTTGATGCTGTTTGTTACAAAGAAAATCGCCGGGAAAAGCGGCTCCTACTTTGTCAAGCAGCAGCAGTCGCTCGGTACAGTAAACGGTTATATTGAAGAAATGATTAATGGGCAGAAGGTCATAAAGGTATTCTGTCACGAGGAAAAGGCGGAGGAAGCGTTCGATAAGCTCAACGACGAGCTGTGTGAAAACGCCACAAACGCGAACAAATTCGCTAATATCCTGATGCCGATTATGGCAAACCTCGGCAATATACAGTATGTATTGATTGCGATTATCGGCGGTGCGATGGCGATTAGCGGTGTCGGCGGGATGACGCTTGGTATGATTGCTTCATTTTTACAGCTTTCCAAAAGCTTTTCCCAGCCAATCAGTCAGATTTCCCAGCAGCTCAACATGGTCGTCATGGCGCTGGCAGGCGCAAAGCGTATCTTTACGCTGATGGACGAGGAGCCGGAGGCGGACGACGGTTATGTGACACTGGTCGACGCACAGTATAAGGACGGCGTACTCGTAGAAGCGGACCACCATACGGGCCTGTGGGCTTGGAAGCACCCGCATAAGGCGGACGGCACGATTACCTATACAGAGCTAAAGGGCGAGGTGCACTTCTACGACGTTGACTTCGGCTACGAGGAAAACAAACTTGTCCTACACAATATCACGCTGTACGCCCAGCAGGGCCAGAAGGTCGCCTTCGTTGGTGCAACCGGCGCAGGCAAGACAACGATTACAAACCTGATTAACCGGTTTTACGACCTTGCAGACGGCAAAATCCGCTATGACAATATCAATATTAACAAGATTAAAAAGAGCGATTTGCGCCGTTCACTTGGGATTGTGCTGCAGGATACGAACCTCTTTACCGGCACAGTATTGGATAACATCCGGTACGGCAAGCTTGATGCGACAGAAGACGAAATTCGCCGCGCGGCAAAGCTCGCCAACGCGGACGGCTTCATTGAGCGGCTGCCGGACGGCTACAACACAATGATTGCCGGCGACGGCGGCAGACTCTCGCAGGGGCAGCGCCAGCTAATCTCTATTGCGCGCGCAGCCGTTGCCGACCCGCCCGTCATGATTTTAGACGAGGCGACGTCCTCAATCGATACACGGACCGAGGCAATTGTACAAAAAGGTATGGACGGCCTGATGCAGGGGCGTACCGTATTCGTCATCGCGCACCGTCTCTCCACTGTACAGAACTCCGATGTTATCATGGTGTTGGAAAACGGCCGTATCATTGAGCGCGGCAGCCATGATAAGCTCATTGAAGAAAAGGGCAAGTATTACCAGCTCTATACGGGCGCATTTGAATTAGAATAAAGACGCAAAAAGACCGCTGGCAAGCTTAGCGCCGGCGGTCTTTCTTTATCTTATTTTCTTTTCAGAGCAGCAATTTCCGTAAGTGAATTCCATGTGTTGACACTGTTTCCTCTGCCTGAATACTTTACATATCTCGCCTTGACAGCGCCGTTAGAGAAGTCATAAATTCCGATGTTTTCACCGTTTGCCTTATCTGTTCCGCGCTGTGCGATCACCTCGTTCCACGTCTCGCCGTCCGCCGAAACCTCTATCTTAAAGGTATAGCTTCTCTCACTCCCCTTCCACGCCGAAATTCCGACCGCGTCAATTGTCTCCTCCCTGCCCATATCGAGTATAATCCACGCATCGTTTTCCGCGGCCCATCTCGATTCGGGGTCGATGTCGTTATCCGACACCTTTGCCGCGGGATGGCTTGCCTCTGGTTCGTCAGAGGCCGTATGGCCTATCACCTGCATCCGTTTATAGTCTCCCACATCCTTTAGTTCCGGCAGCACTGTTGTGTTATAGCTGTAAACTCTATATAGACCCGGATTGTCCGCATAGGATACCTTAATCTGTACCGGGTCGGCATACGTCGCGCCGTTTGTTACCTCTACCACAAGCCCCTGCGCTGCTCTTGCTGTGATAGCAGGAGCCGACGTATCATCGAAGCGGATGCTTCTTTCATATACGGTTTTTTGGGGGTCAAAGTCTGCAATATCCCCGCCGTCTTCTATTATCATATCAAGCACAGGCAGCTCCTGTAATGTCCCGTCGGGAATTGTCCACTCGTCAAGTTTTGTGTTTGGCAGCGAAAGCTCTGCACAAGGGTCGTCCGCGAGAATCATCTTGCATTCAACATAGTTTTCTTTGCCCGCCGTTCCCTTGAGATAAAGCTTCCGGATTCCAGCGTTTGGATTCTGTCCCGAATAATTCGGCGACGTATCAAGCGGCTTTGCGTCCATAACGCCAAATTCATATCCTTCAATATCGGAATCAATCATAAATTTAAGCGTTACACCCTCAGATGTGAGATACGCCGTATTTTTATCAGCGATCTTAATTTCAGCATTCATCGGCGTATGCATAAACCAGATAAATTCTCTGCCCTCTTGGTTAAATTCAATTTCATCGCGCACAATACCGCTCCGCCTGTCGTCGGAAAGCATATAACCGCGCCGCGCCTTATTGACCCATGCTGCATAGGCGGGCGTCATATCAAGCACAGAATAGGCGCCGCGCTCCTTTGAAACGAGCGTCTCAACCTCGGCAAAGTGGCCCAGCGTCTGCCCCTCCTTGCTGTCAGGGTCGATGACATATACGTTATGGCCTTCCGGCCGCAGCCTATAGTATGTATGCTTTTGAGCGCCGAAATAACCGGGCATATTATAGTTGTCGCCGCCCAAATCCTGCGCCCAGCGCACGCCGCCCAAATCAAAGACAAACGTACCCGTATCAAGGTGGGAATGGTTTACTTCGGCTGCGCCGCCGTGATAGGAAAGCCACGCGCCGTTATCGTCCGTCCACGAATTCCGCATTGCGACGAACTCAACGCCGCGCAAGTATGTGTCCTTTGGCAAATAGAAGTCCGTTCCCTTAATAGAAGTATCATACCACAAAATATCATAAGCGGTCGGGCTGAACTTACCCTTTGCAAACTGGTTTAAGCGCACGTT
>URQR01000113.1 GCA_900550065.1 uncultured Eubacteriales bacterium
GTGACGGGCGCAAAGCTTGACCCAAGCGACCCGGAGGATGTACTTAAAAACAAAATCGAAGCATATGCCATGCTCGGGTACGACTACACCACCATGCACGCGAGCGACTTTGTTTTCCCGCACAAACAAAATGAACACGGCAAGGCGAGCGTTTCGGTCAACGAAGGTGCAATCATCACAGACCCGGAGAGCTACAAAGCCTACCAATGGCCTGACCCGGAGGCGGCCTACAACGGGCGGCTCGAGCGTCTTGCGCCGTATCTGCCCGAGGGGATGAAGTTCGTCGTATACGGGCCGAGCGGCGTACTGGAAAATGTCATGGCGCTGACCGGCTACGACAACCTGTGCTATATGCTGGCCGACGAGCCGGAGCTGGTTGAGGAGATTTTTTACATGGTGGGGAGCCGGCTGGTGAAATATTACCAGCAGATTGTGAATCTGGACTGTGTCGGCGCGCTGATTGCCAACGACGACTGGGGCTTTAATACGCAAACCATGCTGTCCACAGCGGATATGCGGCGGCTGGTATTTCCGTACCACAAGCAGATAGTGGAAACGGCACACGGTGCGGGTAAGCCGATTTTCCTCCACTCCTGTGGCAATTTGGAGCGCGTGATGGACGACGTGATTGACAGCATAAACTACGACGGAAAGCATTCCTATGAGGACAAAATTATGTCGGTGGAGGAAGCGTATGACCGCTACGGCGGACGCATTGCCATCATGGGCGGAATCGACATGGACTACGTCTGCCGCGCCGACCCGAAGGACGTGTATAACCGTAGCCTTGCCATGCTTGAAAAAACAGGCGGGAAGGGATATGCGCTTGGCACGGGCAACAGCATTCCAGAGTATGTGCCGTATGAGGGATATTTTGCTATGATTGCGGCGGCGTTAAATAATGAGATGAAATAAAATTTTATAAAAATAATACCGTGGCTACAAACGCAGTCGCGGTATTATTTTTATTCATCTAAATATTATCACTCATGTAACATTATTTTATCGTACAGGATGTAACTTTATTAGTGCTATTTTTAATTTTTACTTCAAAGGTACGGATATAGCTTCCGGAACCGTCAGAATACCCTGTAGTAGCTTTTCCATATTTATCATAGAGATATAGCTTTCCGTATACAACAGTATAATCTTTTTGTTTTTCTGTTTTGTTAATTTTGTATTTTGTGCTACCGGGATCAGCCATTTTGTATTTTTTCTTAACTTCCGAATACAAGGCCGAAGTCGCTAAAGTTTCATAATAATCATCGGAATAATTCGCGGATCCTTTTTTTGTTGTAGAAGATGAACTGCTGGCTGTAGACGTCTTGGCAGGTTTACTGTTGTTATGCAAAACACTACCGCCGATTGAAACTCCGATAATCAAAACGAGGACAACCGCTCCAATTATTCCATAAAGCTTTGGCTTTGCCTTTATAGATGCAACTATATTTTTTACAAAGGAACGGGGTTTGGCTGGAGTAACGTGGCTGTCGATCACTGCGTTATTTTCTATCCCGTTCTCCGCTACAGCCGCGCCGCACTGAGCACAAAACTTAATGTCGGGGGTTAATTCAGCGCCGCATTTACAAAATTTCGGCGCATCTTCCTTCGTGTTGTCTTCGACTTTTGCGCCGCACTCATGGCAAAACGATGCGTCTTCCTTTAATTCTGCATTGCAGAACTTACAATTCATTTTAGACATCCTATCTTACTATTTTTGATTCCTTTAAAGGGTTTCGTGTTTATACAAGCTTCTTTAAATTTTCTACGCTGATTTTTACCGCTTCGAGACAGTCCATATCGTCTGCTTCCCACTCAATTACGAACCATTCCGGGTCGTTTTTCTTTGCCGCGCCGATGATTGCCTTGTGGTCCAAAATCCCGGTGCCGTACGGACAGGAGTCCTTACTGCCGTCTTCCTTGATTTTCATGTCTTTCAAATGCACCAGCGGGCAGCGGCTGCCGAGCTTTTCCAAGTATGCGAGCGTGTCGACCCCGGCATACTCCGACCAGTAGGTGTCGAGCTCATAAGCCATCGTGTCGTCGCCGCTGAGCAGAATGTCGAACGCATATCTGCCGTCGAATTCATCAAACTCTTTATGGTGGTTGTGGTAGCCGAATACCATTCCGTTTGCGCGCACCTTTTCATTATAGGCGAGAAATTCTTTGCTTAATGCCTCGCACTTTTCCTTTGTGTCAATGTCCGCGCCCGGGCAGATGATATACTTGTTGCCAATCGTCTTGTTGTACGCAATTACACCGTCAATATCCTCGCGCAATGCGTCAATGCTGACATGCGAGCCGGAAACCGCAAGGCCGATCCGGTCTAATTCCTTTTTAAGTTCTTCTGCGGACAGGCCGCCGTACCCGGCAAACTCCACCCCGTCGTAGCCCATCTCTTTGACTGCTTCAAGCGTACCGATAAAGTCCTTTGCTGTTGCGTCTTTGACGCTCCAAAGCTGGAGCGATAATTTTGCTGCCATTCTTCTTCCCCCTAAAAATTGATATCTTAGATAATAAATTATATTCTATATGGTATGATACTATAAAACAACGCATCTTGCAATACAGAAACGTAAAAATTTTATCTGTTTACGCGTATCAGCTCCGCTCTCCGGTCTTCTCCCGCGCCAAAGCGTGTGAGATACATCATGTTATCTTTAATAGAAAACACATCAAACGCTGTTTCGGTAATTGTTCCGACTTTTCTTTCCGGGCACGAAGGCGCCCATTGCTGCGCGTGCGAGCAAAGGGTGGTAATTGACAGCAGATCTCCGTCGTAGCGCAAATTATCATAGTGCACATGCCCGGCAATCAACGCCGCTGCGTTTTTACATTGCTTGATTGCATAGTAAACTCTCGCACCGTTTAATAGGCTTTCATACGGCTTTATTCCCTTTGGAAATCCTTCCGTTCCATAGATGCCCTCGTTACGCAGCGGAATATGGCTAAAAATAAGGATATGTTTCTCGGTTTTGAGCGCCTCCTGTTCAAGCCACACCGCTTGTTTATCAGAAATTTCCCCTCGTTCCCAGCCGAAAGGATACTGCCCGTTTTTATCGATATAATAGGGGATATCACTCGTATCAAGGAAAATGAAACGATAGTTTTCTTTCTCGAAGTCAATGTAATAGTAGTTTTTTTCCGACGGACAATCTCTCATACAAATTTTGTGCAGCTCGTCCGGCAGAACTGCAAACTTTGTATTGTCAAGGCCTAAATCGGTGGCGTTCCCGATAGCGCTGTCATGGTTTCCGATACAGCTGTACACCGGTACGGACAGACGGTATAAAGCGTCCATTGTTTCAATATATGATGCCCGTATTTTATCGGGGTCAGTGCTGTAATCATTACCGATATCTCCGCCGTTTACTACGCATTTTATCTCCGGGCAGCGGTCAAGAATATACTGTATGGACGAAATTGCGTCCGCCGCCAATTCGTACACACCGCCGTTGTCTTCTAAAAAGCTTTCGCCGATTCGATTATGTTCATCTGTTATAAATACGAAATTCAGCGGTGCGTTAATCTCCTTAATCTTTTTTATTTTTTCATCGTAATGGTCTGTAAGGTAGGAAACGTTTTTCATATTATATTATCCTTTCATAGCTGCAACGCAAGTGATTTATATTGTTTGATTTGTAAATAGTACCACAATTTATTTTTAATTTCAATAAATATTTAAAAAAGTGTTGACAGAGGTAAAATCATATGGTATATTAACTGTATTAATACAAATGATACAGTTAATACGGTTCATACAGTTTGCAGAAAGGAGTGGAGCGATGTGATGTTCAGTTTGAGCTATAACGACCACAGGCCAATCTATGAACAGATTAAAGAAAAGTTTAAGCAGCTTATTATCAGCGGAGCGATGCCGACGGACGCGCAGCTGCCGTCCGTGCGGGATTTGGCACAGCAGATGGCGATTAATCCGAACACGATTCAGCGGGCGTATAAGGAGCTGGAGGCGGAAGGGTATATCTACTCTGTGCGCGCAAAGGGGAGTTTTGTCGCGCCGGTGCAGAAGAGCGCCCTACAGGAGCGGTGCGCGTTTCTGCTGTCCGGCCTTGTCAAAACGGTGAAGGAGCTCGCGTTTGCGGGTGTGCCGAAGGCGGATGTGCTTGCGAGAGTGGAGAGCGTTTACAGTGAAGGGGGAAGCGTATTGTGATTAAGGTTTGCGGGCTTACAAAAAAGTTTGATACGTTTGTCGCGCTCGACAATTTGGATATGCATGTCGAGAAGGGGAGCGTTTACGGGCTTGTCGGGCCGAATGGTGCGGGGAAAACGACCATCATTAAGCATATCACGGGCGTTTTGCAGCAAAATGCGGGCGATGTGTTCGTTGGCGACAGCAAGGTCTATGAAAATGTGGCGGTAAAGCAGAAGATGGTCTATATTCCGGACGACGTGTTCTTCTTTCCCTCCTATACAATCAAAGACATGAAGAAATTCTACCGCCAGGTGTACGATACATGGAATGAGGAGCGGTTTGAGCGGCTAAGGGATGTGTTCGGAATTGACATCAGCCGCCGTGTTCAGCGTTTATCAAAAGGTATGCAAAAGCAGGTCGCTTTCTGGCTCGGAATTTGTACCATGCCGGATGTGATGATTTTAGACGAGCCGGTCGACGGGCTTGACCCGGTGATGCGCCGCAAAGTATGGAGCCTGATTTTGCAGGATGTTGCAGAGCGGGGGACAACAGTGCTGATATCGTCGCATAACCTGCGCGAATTAGAGGATGTGTGCGACCATGTTGGAATTATGCATCAAGGGCGTGTCGTGCTTGAAAAGCGGCTTGACGATATTAAGTCCGACGTACACAAGTTGCAGGTTGCGTTTAGCGGCGGACTTCCGGACGCTTTGGCTAAGGAGCTTGCGCCGATGCATGTGTCCGAATATGGCAGCGTGCACCTAATGATTGTGAAGGGGGACTACGACGCGGTTATGGACACCGTAAACAAATACAATCCTGTTTTGGTTGACCTTCTGCCGCTTACACTGGAAGAAATTTTTATCTATGAATTAGGGGGGCTTGGATATGAAATCAAAGACGTCATTCTTTAATAAGGGCCTGTTCTTTTCCAATATGAAGCGGTATAGCTGGGTTTCCTTGGTCTGGGCGGCGCTATTGTTTTTGGCGGTTCCGATGACGATGCTGACCTTTGATATGAAAAGCCAGCCGCCCTTTTGGAAAGAAATGGACAATATGGTTTTGCTTCTGCAAAACTTCGGCGGAATTATTGCAAATCTGATGCTGTGTGGATTTCCGGTGTTGATTGGCGTGCTGATGTTCCGTTACCTGCACTCGCCGAAGTCGGCGACCGTGCTGCACGGGCTGCCCTTTTCGCGGCCGCGCCTGTTTACAAACGCTGTGATTTCCGGCCTTGTGCTGATACTGTTTCCGCTTTTGCTCAACACGGCGGTGATACTAATCATAAAAGCGGCGATGCCGGTCGGGCAACTCTTTGCGTATGCGACAATTTTTACATGGCTTTTAAATTCCGTCTGCATGGCGTTTGTGGTGTTTGCGCTGACGGTGTTTGTCGGGATGTTTACCGGCAATATTATGGCGCACTTTGTGTTCACGTATATCATTCACTTTTTGCCACTGGGGCTGTGGCTTTTAGTCAACGAGTTGTTTTCCGCGCTGGTATACGGCTACAAATATATTGCGCCGCCGGAGTGGCTGACGCAGTTCCCAATGGTTTACTTCATGCGTAACTTTATCGAATGTGACGCGGCGTACGCCATTGCGGGCGTAATACTGCTTGCGCTGGCGCTGCTTGTGTACCGTAAGCGTCCGCTTGAAAATGCGTCGGATATTGTTGTCTTCCGGTTTATCCGCCCTGTGTTTAAGTATGGCGTTACCTTTTGTATGGCAATTGCGGGCTGCTGCTATTTCTACTTTATTTTCGGAGGAAATCAGCAATCGCCAAGCATTGTAGTCGCACTTATTTTTACCGTGATTGGCTACGCTATCGCGCAGATGCTGCTGCAGAAGACGTGGCGGATTTGGAACTCCTATAAGGGACTGCTTGTCAGTATTGCTGTCATCTTCGTGTTCTGGGGCGCAATTGAGTTTGATATCACAGGCTACGAACGGCGCGTGCCGGCTGTGCCGGACGTGGAAAGTGTGACGGTTATGGGTCTGTCCGGCGCGCCCGCTGGCGTGGTTGAGTTAAAAGACGGAGCGGATATTGCGCTGATTACGGATTTGCATAAAAAGCTAACAGAAAATGAGAACTATAAGACGGCTGAAATAAACAATCGGTCGCACG
This sequence comes from uncultured Eubacteriales bacterium, assembly GCA_900550065.1. Classification (GTDB taxonomy): domain Bacteria; phylum Bacillota; class Clostridia; order UBA1381; family UMGS1253; genus Aphodoplasma. The sequence goes on from URQR01000113.1 coordinate 6,282, forward strand.
TAGATATGCTTAGCATCATTTACCAGATGAAAAACGGCGGTATGATACGGCGGATGTACCGCTATTCTCTTGACGATTATAATCAAGAGATGGCGGCGGTCTATGACCTGCCGGCGGTACGGGAGCAGGGCTTCCCAATCATAAAGAAAACGGCGGACGACATCGACGCGGTTCAAATCCGTGTGTTTTCAGAGGATAAGGCCGGACATGAATACCGGATTGCCAATAAGGCGCAGATTAACGACCTTTTAAATGTGTATAAGGTGGACGTCAATAATCTATCCGGTGAAGCGTTGATGAACGGCGATTATCATGGCGCTGATATGGTAATCCAATTTGAGATGCGGCCCGAAAAGGATTTATTAGCTGTCGCGCCGGGCGACTCCGCCTTTAAAACGCAGCAGTATACTACGACGTATAGCTACAACATAGGCGAATCGTATCAAGCTACGATTACATGGCTGAATAAATACGTATTTGCACAAGAGGAATAAAT